>JAIXOJ010000061.1 GCA_027486835.1 Chitinophagaceae bacterium | reverse complement strand
GGTTTTGTGCAAGAACCTTTCCACTGGAAGTATAGCAGTGCTATAGATTATTCGGGTGGCAAAGGCATTTTAGAAATAGATTTTGTTTAAATAAATTTGTAAGGAGCTTGTAGCGAGCACCAGCCTTATTAGACCTAAGCGAATAGCACGAGCTACAAGCTCGCGCTAGCTGGGAGTAAATACACTATAATCCTGTCGTTTCGGGCTTAGTAACAGAGCCCCAACATTGGAAGTAAAGCAGTGCCATTGATTATTTTGGTGGTAAGGGTATGCTTGAAATTGATTTTCTTAAACCATTTTATATTCTTATGAAACGTAGCGAAGCCACACGTGAAACACGTGCGGTGTAGCGGAGCTTGGACTTAAATGCCCTTTACTGCACCTTTAATTCACCAAGCAGGGTTATAGAAAATAATTTTCCTTAACACAAATTCCCCAAACTATCTTTTCTTATTACCAGTATTCTTAAATAATAAGCGAGTAGCGGAAATAGTTTTGCATAACTATCTCCAACACTCGCCTTTGTCATTTCATCAGCTAAAGGTTATTAGCAGTAAACCAATTAATATTCGCAGTTTTTCGGCGTACGGGCAAAGGCAATTACGTCGCGGATATTGCCCATTCCTGTTACAAACTGTACAATTCTTTCAAAGCCTAAGCCAAAGCCTGCGTGTGGTACGGTGCCAAATCGGCGAGTATCTAAATACCATTCCATTTCTTCTTCTGGTATGTGCATTTCTTTCATTCGGGCTTGTAGCTTTTCTAGTCGTTCCTCTCTTTGGCTACCACCCACAATTTCGCCAATGCCTGGTGCTAGAATATCCATAGCGGCTACGGTTTGTTTGCCCGGTTCGCAATGGTCGTCTAGGCGCATGTAAAACGACTTAATGTGTGCGGGATAGTTGGTAACAATAACGGGTTTTTTGAAGTGCTTTTCCACCAAATACCGTTCGTGTTCGCTTTGCATATCAATGCCCCAGCCCACTTCGTACTTAAATTTTTTCTTCTTATAGGCAGGGCTATCCAACAATATTTGGATGGCTTCGGTGTAGGTAATTCTTTCAAACTGGCTGTCCACTACAAAGCGTAGTTTTTCTAGTAATCCAAATTCTGCACGCTCCGCCGCGGGTTTTTGTTTTTCTTCTTCCTCCAACCGTTGATCTAGAAATGTTAGGTCATCCAAATTGTGCTCTAAGGCATAGCGAATAATGTATTGGATAAATTCTTCAGCAAGATTCATATTGTCTTCCAAATCGAAGAACGCCATTTCGGGCTCAATCATCCAAAACTCGGCAAGGTGGCGGGTTGTGTTAGAATTTTCTGCACGGAAGGTGGGGCCAAAAGTGTAAATTTCACTAAATGCCATAGCACCCAATTCTCCTTCTAGCTGTCCACTTACGGTAAGGTTGGTGCTTTTGCCAAAAAAATCTTCGGAAAAATCAACTGCCCCATCTGCGTTTCTGGGGGTATTGTCAAAGGGCAATGTGGTTACACGAAACATTTCCCCGGCTCCTTCTGCATCGCTAGCGGTAATGATGGGGGTGTGTAAATACACAAAACCTTTTTGGTTAAAAAACTGATGTACGGCAAAAGCCAAAGAATGGCGCAAACGAAACACTGCACCAAATGTGTTGGTTCGAAACCTTAGGTGCGCCTTTTCGCGCAAAAATTCAAGGCTGTGTTTTTTGGGTTGCAATGGATATTTTTCTGCATCGCAATCGCCCAATATTTCAACAGTGGTGGCTTTTAACTCCACTTTTTGGCCTTTCCCAAGGCTTTCTACCACCTCTCCTACTATTTTAAGCGAAGCACCGGTAGTAATTCTCTTTAAGGTAGCATCGTCTAGCAGACCCAATTCTACTACTACCTGCAAATTATTATTGGTACTTCCGTCGTTCAGTGCAATAAACTGGTTGTTTCTAAAAGTTCTTACCCAACCCATTACTGTTACCTGCTGCCCCACCGTTTCGGCAAGCAACAGTTGTTTCACTTTAATTCTTGTATTGAACATAATTCTTTTAATTTATTACTTATTGAGCCGCTTTCACTGTCTCATTTTTTCAGTTAAACTCACCATTTGAGCGGGAGTTCTTGAAAAAACAATACTTCGAAATAAAGAGACCCAATTAGTTATGCTGCTATTTATCGTTTACGCTAGTAAAGCGCTTCTTTTAATAGTTTACAGTTAAGTCAATTCAATGGCAACCTCAGCCTTAGAAGATTACTAAAGCATTACTTCAATGGCGGTAATTAATTCCGCTTTTGTAATTGGAATACCCATGATTTTATTGTAAGGCTGCGCATCTACCAAATAATCATTTCGCAAGATTTTTACCAACTGACCATTATTAATTTCTGGCACCAATACCTTATCGAAACGTTTGATGATATCACCCAAATTGCTCGGGAAAGGGCGCAGGTAACGGATATGTACATGGCTTACTGCATACCCTTTTTGCTGTAATTCAATTACTGCACTCTTGATTGCACCATAGGTACTTCCCCATCCAATAACCAAAACACGACCCGATTCAGGGCCACTATCAATAGTTTGGAGTGGAATGTAGTTAGCAATTAGATCTACCTTGGCTTGTCTTGTTTTTACCATGTGCTGGTGATTGTCAGAATCATAACTGATATTACCAGTAATGTCCTGCTTTTCCAAACCACCTAAGCGATGTTCCAAGCCCTTTGTACCGGGAACTGCCCAAGGGCGTACCAGTTTTTCATCTCTTTGATAAGGCATAAACTTGCCTTCATTTTCTGTAGGGCTTTCTTTAAAAGCAACCTCAATCTCAGGCAAATCATCGCTTACCGGAAACCGCCAAGGTTCTGCACCATTAGCAATATAGCCATCGCTTAATAAAATGATGGGAGTCATGTGTTGCACTGCAATTCTCACTGCTTCAAAAGCAACCTCAAAGCAATCGCTTGGGGTGGCAGTTGCAATAACAGGCATAGGGCATTCCCCGTTTCGACCATAGTAAGCCTGCAATAAATCGCTCTGTTCTGTTTTGGTGGGCAATCCTGTAGAGGGGCCGCCACGTTGAATATTGATTATAACCAAAGGAATCTCAAGCATAACCGCAAGCCCCATTGCTTCTGTTTTCAGCGCCATGCCAGGACCACTAGTGGTTGTTATCCCAATATTGCCGCCGTAGCTAGCACCAATGGCAGAGGTAATCGCAGCAATTTCATCTTCGGCTTGAAAAGTTTTAATACCAAAATTTTTGTGTTTGCTCAATTCATGCAAGATATCCGAAGCTGGGGTAATGGGGTAGGTACCCAAGAAAAGCGGTAAACCACTTTTTTCCCCTGCGGCAATTAGTCCATAAGCAAGGGCTTGATTGCCCATGATGCTGCGGTATTTACCCGGATCCATTTTAGCTTTTTCCACCGTGTAGCGGGTGCTAAATGTTTCTGTGGTATCGCCATAGCTGTAGCCAGCCTGTAATATTTTGATATTGCTTTGTAGAATGCTCTCTTTTTTGCCAAACTTTTCTTCTAAGAAATCGATGGTACTAGACAAATCACGGTTGTACATCCAATAAATAAACCCAAGTACAAACATGTTTTTTGCACGGTCTCTTTCTTTGGTGCCTAGGTCTGTGTTGTCTTTTAATGCCTCACGGGTTAGTTTGGTAACATCCACCTTTATCAATTCATAATTGGTAAGGCTTCCGTCATCTAGTGGGTTAATACCATCAGGGTAATTAGCCAGTCGGAGATTTTTTGCATCAAAGCCATCAATATTAGCAATGATTTTACCGCCTTTTTTGAGGCTCTTTAAATTTACTTTCAAAGCTGCTGCATTCATGGCTACCAGCACATCGCAAGCATCTCCTGGGGTATACACTTTGTTAGAAGAGAAATGCAATTGGAACCCACTAACGCCTGGCACAGTGCCTATTGGGGCACGTATCTCTGCTGGAAAATCTGGAAATGTGGCTAAATCAATACCCAAAAGGGCGGTATTATTGGTAAATTGTTGCCCGGTAAGTTGCATACCATCACCGCTATCACCAGCAAATTTGATGACCACATCTTGTAAAACCTGTTCTTGTTTACTCATTTGGAATGAAATGAAAATGTGAAAAGCACACTATACTATATATTATATAGCCTACTAAAAAGGGCGGCGAAGGTAGGGTTTTGAGATATTGAGCGGGGGCAATTTTTAGGCGGGGCAATTATGAGGGTTACATATCTGATTAAGATCCACCCTCGGTGTGGATGTTTTTAATTTGGTAAAGCCAGATTGTATTTGCAACTACCATTGAAATGAAAGCTTGTGTTTCTGATTCAATTTCGTTATCCAAAATAAGTAAGTTAATCCCCAAAATTCAGTATTTAGAAGTTCGTTTTTATAGGCCTTTATACCTAAAACCTAGAACTTAATACCTAAAACTTACTAAGGCTATATTTGTCCGCATGATACATAAGCAAACTTTGATAGAAGCAACCATGGCTGGTGCGGCTATTATGAAAGAATATTTTGACAAACAATTTACTGTTACCAGTAAGTCAAGTTTGAACGATTTGGTAACTGAGGTAGATCATAAAAGTGAAGCCGCCATTTTCGAAATAATAAAGAAACGATTCCCTAATCACTACATTTTAAGTGAGGAATCAGGCCCGATAGTTCAAGAAAGTAATTACAAATGGATTATTGACCCCATCGACGGCACCATCAATTACGCCAATGGCATACCCATCTGTTGCGTAAGCATTGGGCTTGAAAGAGACGGAGTAATGGAAATGGGGGCGGTTTATAATCCTTTTTTGCAAGAATTTTTCTTTGCTCAAAGAGGTTTTGGCGCTACGCTCAATGAAAAACGTATCCACGTGAGCGATAAAGACAAGCTAACACAAAGCTGTTTAGTAACCGGATTCCCTTATACTTATTTAGATGCCCCAAATGGCCCAATTCAAGTTTTTGAAAAGCTGGTACGAAAAGGCATTCCTGTTCGCAGACTGGGCAGTGCAGCTATTGATTTGTGCTGGGTTGCCTGTGGTAGGTTCGATGCATTTTACGAACACAAATTGCAGGCTTGGGACAGCGCAGCGGGTTTTTTAATTGTTGAAGAATCGGGCGGAAAAGTTACCAGCCTTAATGGAGATACCTATAACCCTTATCAACCTGGCATTATTGCTAGTAATGGTCGCATCCACGAACAATTACAACATGTGGTGAATGGTGGGGAGGTGGAATAATAAGCCGATTATTGGACTGGAAATAGCTGCTTTAACCATGCAAATAATCACTGTTTCTGGTTGCCATTGACTTTTAATTCCTAGCCTTAGCCTAAACCTATCACTTACAACCTATTATTCATACCCACTTCATTCATGTCAGAGACAAATAGAACAGAAATAAGCAGCCTTGGCGAGTTTCGCTTAATTGAACGCCTTACAAAAAATTTTGAAATCCATAACGCATCTACCATTTTAACTGTAGGTGACGATGCTGCTGTAATTGACCATTTTGGCAAACAAACGGTGGTAACCACAGACTTATTAATAGAAGGTATTCACTTTGACCTGATGTATACGCCACTAAAGCATTTGGGGTATAAAAGTGTAATGGTTAATCTGAGCGATATATATGCCATGAATGCAGTGCCCACCCAAATTACCGTGAGCATTGGCATCAGCAATCGATTTAGCGTAGAGGCACTAGACGAATTTTATGAGGGCATATATGCTGCATGTGAAAAACATGGGGTGGATTTAGTGGGGGGCGATACCTCAAGCTCCCAAAAAGGATTTATTATTTCGGTAACTGCAATAGGTGAGGTAAGCCCAGACAGGTTTGTGAAACGTAGCACGGCGAAAAAGGGTGATTTAATTTGTGTGAGTGGCCATGTGGGTGGTGCATTTTTGGGATTAACCTTAATGGAAAGAGAGAAAAAAATCTATCTAGAAAATCCAGCCATTCAGCCAGACCTCGAAGGGGAAGACTATATCGTAGGGTGTTTGTTAAAGCCCGAAGCACGGAAAGACATCATTGAATTTTTTGCTTCCAATGAAATTATACCCACTGCCATGATGGACGTGAGCGATGGTGTAAGCAGCGAAGTGATGCATCTGTGCCACCAAAGCAACTTAGGCTGTGTGCTGTATGAAGAAAAATTACCCATTCATGAAGCCGCTAGAAAGGCTGCTTATAAATTTGGACTAGACCCCACCGTGTGTGCATTAAACGGTGGCGAAGACTATGAATTGATTTTTACATTGGCACAAAGCGATTACGATAAAATCACTTTAAACGAAGAAATTGCGGTAATCGGATACATGACCGAGCCAGAAAAAGGCTATCAATTCATTTCCAAAGGGGGTAATACACATCCTATAACAGCGCAAGGCTGGAATGCTTTTGAATCGTAGTAAGTTCATTATGGTAACGCTTATTGCACCAAGATGCAAAACCACCTATTTGTTGATGGCCTTTAAACGCTAATCATTTCCCTGAATTTAACCCAGATAAATACAATGAAGGAATACATCACCATGGCAATGTTTTGTTCGATTGCTATGGTTTCTTGTATTTCTAGCAGGCATAAGCATTATCATTTTAACCAAAAAACAGCTCCACCCCAGCTTCGTGCAGACCTTTTGCTGGCACAAAAAATATTAGCAGCCAACCATCCGAGTTTGTATTGGTACACCAGCAAAGACAGTGTTCAGTATTATTTCCAGCAAACCTTAGCAAGCATCAATGACTCGCTAACAGAAGTGGAGTTTCGGAATAAAGTGGCCATTTATTTAGCACAAATCAGGTGTGGACACACGGTGGTTCGTTTTTCTAAAAACTTCAATTCACTTATAGAAAAGAACCGTTTTCCTCTTTTTCCTTTTCAAATAAAAACCTGGGGCGATAGCATGGTGGTGGTCAATAGTATGCTGCCCAACGACTCTATTTTTAAGCGGGGAACAATTATTACCAGCATTAACCATCATAGCAATCGGCAATTGCTTGATTCTATGTTTAAGCCTATAAGTGTGGATGGGTTTAACCATACTTACGAAAGCCAATTGGTTAGTGGCAATTTTCCAGTGTGGTATCGCCTTGCTTGGGGGGTAGATTCTAGCTTTACCATAACTTATGTATCCAAAGAAGGGCAAGAGAAAAGTACGGTGGTGCGTGCTTATATGCCTACACCTGACAGCGTTGCAAAAGCCATACAAAGGTCAAAAGACTCCAGCATAAAAAAAGAAAAAACGATTAGGGAGAACTTCTGGGCTAGGCGACAAAATGCTTTGATTCGCAAACGCTCGTTAGCAATAGATACATTAAACCAAACTGCCACCATGCGTATTTCCACCTTTGCCGAAGGGCATTTGCGACGTTTTTTTAGGCGTTCGTTCAAAAAAACACATCATTTAGGCACTGAAAACCTCATTATCGATTTAAGAGAAAACACTGGAGGTTATTTGAGCAACAGCAACCTACTCACCAAGTATTTAATTGATCATCCTTTTAAAAATGGGGATAGCATTTATGCCCGTACGCTTAGTGTTAGACATCCTTATTACGTAAAAGAATCCTTGAAATATTGGTTATGCTCCCACGTAATCAGTCGAAAAAATAAGGAAGATGGCTTATACCATTACCGCAGAGGCGAGCGACATTTTTTTAAACCCAAAAGAAAACATCATTTTAATGGGAACATATATATACTCCAAGGGGGCTACACTTTTTCTGCTGCCAGCTTGGTGTCGGGTGCTTTAAAAGGTCAAGCGAATGTTACCATCGTGGGTGAAGAAAGTGGCGGCGGGTATTATGGCAATACTGCTATGTTTTTACCCACCATCATTTTACCCAATACCAAATTAAGAATTGTGATGCCTATGTACCGGATGGTAGTGGATGCAAAAAGAACTAAAGACGGCCATGGTGTGCAACCAGACCTACCAGTTTTTCCCTCTTCTAACATTATACTACAAGGGATAGATCCTAAAATGGAAGCGACCAAGGCTTTGATTATTCAAAAAAAGAAAGCGGCTGCCCTGCCTGAGCATCATTGAAAGAAGAACTAGGTGTAGTCTTAGCTGTGCAAAACACTGGGTAACCATTAATGATACTAGCGAAAGGATTTTTTAGTTTTTTAACCAGCATAATCAATTTATTTCAGGCTTTAATTCTGGTATTTCATTCGAAATACACAATTTCTTAAGAATTTAGCCTCAACAAATGAGGTATTTTATCACTACAACTACTTGCAGACCAATAAAACAACTTTCGGATAGCGATGCAGCAACTTGCAGCGCAATAAAACAACTTTCGGATAGCGATGCAGCAACTTGCAGACCAATAAAACAACTTTCGGAGACCGATGCTGCAACTTGCAGACCAATAAAACAACTTTCGGATAGCAATGCAGCAACTTGCAGAGCAATAAAACAACTTTCGGAGACCGATGCAGCAACTTGCAGCACAGTAAAACAACTTTTAGAGCGCAAAATGGGAATATCAATGGGGATTATAGGGGGATTTTGCGGGAGGGGGTGAAGCTTTTTCAATTCATTTAATTAAATCCGTAGGGAATTGATATTCAAAGAAAAATGGTGAACCTTATTTAGTATCACCTCGACAGGAGGGTGCAAAAACCCTTTTTGTGTTGAAATCTCAAGTCTAAAGAAACTATCGAAAAAGAAAAAACAGCTTCATTGTTTTCGGATACTTGTATGAGATAGATTTTATTAATCCAATTCTAATAGACTTCAAACTTCCAACATCACCCTAATTATACAGCCCCTTATTCCAAGGTGCAAAAAATTGTTATGCACCCTTGTTAGGAGATGCACGCTAACAACTTGCAAAGCAACAATGAATAGCTACACATGGTAATTTTATTTCGCAAAAAACTACAACCATTACTTCCTTTCTATTATTTTGCCCGCATTGGTTTTAGTTGTTAACACAAATTCAAGTACTTATCATTAAAAAAATTAAGCAATGAAGTTTTTATTTACAGCCATTTTATGTTTTATCGTCATTTTATCGTTTTCTCAAGACACCGTTCACTTAAAATCACAAGACACTATTTTTTTGAAAAAAGAAGCAAAGCATAAAGTAGTAACAGACCGAGAGCCGCAGACGGTATTTTTTGAACTAGCTGGACCAGGCGTGGGTTATTCTTTTAACTACGATAGGAGGTGTAATAAGCAAACCGATGGATTAGGTTACCGTGGGGGTATAGGGCACTTGAATACTGATGACGTTAGCCTTGTTTCCATACCCGTGGGTATTAATTATTTAGGGGGAAATAAACGCCGTGGTCGTTTCTTTGAGTTTGGCCTTAACCAATCTTTGGTATTTTATAAAGTAAAGCCACGTCAAAACTATTTTTGGAGAGATACTTATTTGCTCAATACCAAAATTGATCAAGATGGAACAATTGCACTCACTTCGTTAACAATAGGTTACAGGAGCCAACCCGTTAGAGGTGGTTTTTGCTTTAGGGTCGGCCTCATGCCCTATACCACCTATACCGCACCACCTAGCGTTGCGGCGCACATCAGTTTTGGGTACAATTTTTAGTACCACAAGTTTTACACCAGTTATTATTATTTGCAAACTAAAAATCAGTTATCAAATGCAATTGAACGCTGGTTATTCCATTCTTAGTACTTAACATTTTGATTCAAAATCCATTTGGAATAATGAAGCAATTAAACCTTCCGAAAGATGAAAACCTTCGAAAGGTTTGTGCCCAATTCCATCCGATTTTGAGCATAAATAAAGATTTATTAATTGCAAAAAAGACTCATTAGCATGAAAAGAAAGTTACCATTATTTGCCGCATTTGTGGCCCTCGCAGGATTATTTAGTTGTAGTAGTTCCAAAAAATTAGAAGCATTAAAGCCTGAACCCAATTACAGCACCGAAGTTGTTTATAACAAGCAAACCTCTTATTTAAACCTACCTGTAGAAGTGGGGGTATTTGATTTGCAAAACCAAACCAATAAACTACTCAATGGGCTTATTTATGAAGACAACCAAATAGAAGGTGATAACCTAATGATGAAAGTGTGGAAGCAAGCACCCATTATCATCAACGAAAAAGGCGGAAAGCTAGAAATGGTGTTACCATTAAAAATTTGGGCACAGGTGCGCTATGGCATTGAAAAGTTTGGTATTTCGGCTTACGACACCCGCGAATTCAACCTAAACGGCAGCATCAAACTAAGTAGTTTGGTTACTTTTAAAAACTGGAAGCTTGCTACCGCTACTCAAATTGGTGGTATCGATTGGGCCGAAGCCCCAAGTGTTACCATCGCTGGCAAAAGCATTCCGCTTACTTATTTAATTAATCCCGCCATTGCTTTGTTTAAAAATAAACTTGGCAAAACGGTGGACGATGCCATTGGCCAATCGCTCGATATAAAACCATATGTACTATCAGCGCTAGAAAAAGTAAGCAAGCCTGTTGAAGTAAATACCGACTACCATGTGTGGTTTGCCATGCAGCCTGTGGAGCTTTATACCAACCAAGCAGTGGTGGCCAACAAAAAAATTAGTGTGGTCATGGGGCTTAAAGCCTATTTAGAAACCTCCGTTAACTCTAAACCTACCCTCTCTTTCGATAAAAACAAACTTGCCCTGTTAGCTGCCGAAAAATTGCCCGACGATTTTGGCGTAAGTGTTGCAGGTATTATCACTTACGATGCAGCAGCTGCCCTCATGCAACAAAATTTTGAAGGCAAAAAATTTGAATCAGGTAGCCGATCTGTAACCATTACCAAAACAGCCTTGTGGGGTAAAGAGGGAAAAATGATTGTGGAACTGGGTATGCAAGGCTCCGTAAATGGCAATTTTTATCTTTCTGGCATTCCAGTATATGACCCAGTGAAAAAAGAAGTGTTCATAGACAAAATTGACTTTGTGCTTGATTCTAAAAATAAATTACTCAAATTGGGTGATTGGTTGGCGCATGGCATAATCCTGAAAAAAATTAGTGAAAGTTGTAGATACTCGCTCTCTGGCCAATTAACACAAGGGGAAGCAACCCTTAAAAATTACCTAACCAATTACCAGCCAGTTAAAGGAGTGAAAGTAAATGGTAATCTGGGGACACTTTCTCCGCAAAACATTACACTCACCCCCAATGCCATTGTTACGATGATCAATGCCAATGGCAAAGTGTCCATTAGCGTAAATGGAATGGAATAGATGTTGACATTCGGCCACCCGATACATCAAATTTGCTTGTGCAATTACATGCTACAAAGAGTACTTTCACCAGCCCACTAGTACTAATTAATTCAGTACAGAAGTTGCAGATAGGGGGAGGCAAAAACCTTTCCCCGTCTGCTTTTTTATTTCATAAGAAGTAAGTAATAGTTCCATGCATATTGTTACAATCATTTTTCAAAACAGTACATTGTTGAAATACAAAGCCACAGCATCTAATACCTAACTACTAACCCGCCCTACCATGAAATTTTTATTTGCTTTTGGTTGTAGCCTATTATGTATATCCGCTTTTGCGCAAACACCTGACGATGCCCTACGTGTTGGTTGGTACAGCACTAATGGCACCGCCAGAAATATTGCATTAGGTGGAGCAATGGGTGCTTTAGGTGGCGATTTGTCGGCAGTAAATACCAATCCAGCGGGTGCAGGTATTTACAAAACAAGTGAATGGCTGCTTAGCCCCAGTTGGCAAATGAACCACCATCTTTTGGCATACAGAGGTAGCGATACCACTTCTACTTTTAAATCTAACATGAACTATGGCACTTCGGGTGTACTGTTTGCCATCCCCAACCGATACGCAACAAGCGGATGGTCCAGCAGCGGCTTGGCCATTGCTGCTACGCAACATGCCAATTTTGCCAACCGCATCCAGTATAGTGGCTTCAACAACAAAAGCTCTTTCTCCGAACAATACTTGGAAGAACTCATGAGAGATGGGGCAGACACCAATGCGGTTCTGAGCAATTATATTTTCGGATCATCGCTTGCCTTCCGTACTTACTTAATCGATACCATACGCAGCAGCACAGGCGCAGTTGCGGGTTTTCAAAGTTTGGTGCCGATATCCACGGGGGTTTTTCAGTCTTTTGATGCAGTAACAAGCGGGGGACTACATGAAATTGCTATCAGCTATGCAGCCAACAACAACGACAAACTATATATCGGTGGAGGCTTGAGTATCCCTATTGTACATTATAGCCGAAACCTTGTTTATTCCGAAACAGATGCTACGAACGACACCACTAACCAATTTAAAAACTTCACCTACCAAGAAAAATTTACTTCTACAGGCACTGGCTACGGCATCAAACTAGGCATTATTTACCGGCCCGACCCTGCTTTCCGAATAGGTTTTGCCTTTCATACTCCCCAGCTCATTAGTATGCGAGACGAAATCAGTAGCTCCATGGTAACCAATACAGAATCGTACGCCCACATAAAATCTGAAAGCAGCGATAACCTAAATGAAGGTCAACCTGGGGTGCGAACCTATAATATCTCCACCCCTTACCGCATCATTGCCAGCGGCAGTTATGTGTTTGGAATAGCCCAGGATGTAAAGCAACAGCATGGCTTTATCAGTGCCGACGTAGAATTTGTGAATTACAGAGGAGCTCGCTTCAGCGGAAAAGAAGGTGCCGACCAAGGCACATTAGATTATCTAAAGCTGGTGAATAATGCGGTGAAAGCTTATTACAAGGGCAATGTGAATATTCATGTAGGTGGAGAAATTAAGTTCAGTGTGCTAATGCTCCGTTTTGGGGGTGCTTATTATGGAAGTCCTTACAAAGACCCCGCAATTCAAGCGAGCAGGTGGATAGCTTCGGGCGGTATCGGCTACAGAAACAGGGGTATGTTTCTCGACATTGGATATGCCCACCAGTTTTTGAAAGATGCCCAATTTCCATATAGGCTTAACGACAAACCCAATACCTATGCCACCCAAAAAAGCAATATTGGCAACTTGGTGTGTACGCTAGGGTTTAAATTCTAAGGGAGATTGCAATCGTGAATAATAAAACACTGTATCCAAATTATCCTTTTGGCAAAATGTTTTGAAAGCTAGTATCATTACGAATCACCAGGGGTTGTTTGTGCCATTCAGGAGATGGTAACCTAATAGCTTGAATCTGGTAATCGTTACGTTCAATTTAGGAACACTGGTCAAAATCTCCGAATTACTTATTTCTACTGTGGAAAAAACTAGGGCTTAAACAAATAAATTTGCCATTATGGAAAATAGGGTTTTAGGTCAGATATGGGATCAGCTTAGGGTTAAAAAAGGACACTTTGTCCATTTCCTAGATCAGGTAAACATTAAGCAATTGCGAGGCATAAGCGATTTGAACATCACGTTTAATTATCCTGTTACCGTCATAGCTGGGCCAAACGCATGTGGCAAATCGACTGTACTCTTTGCCTGTGCTTGCGCTTATGAACCTATCGACTCCAGCCCTCGGAATTTCACCCCTGCTTCATTGTTTCCGAATTTGAATATTTCTACAGCGAATGTGTTATCTGACCAAGAAGCCCAAACTTCATTTGAATTCTATTATTCCATCAACAAGAAAAAACAGTCCATGCGATGGGGAAAAGGTAAGTCTTGGAACAAGAGCTTTATGGGCCAAAAAAGCGGCAAGCAACCTCAAAATAAAGTGTACTTAAGAACCCTAGCCAATCTTACCAGCCCTTCGGAAGTGAGGGCTGTACTCCAATTATCCAATAGTCCAAATTTGGAAGTAGAAACAATTACATCAGATTTATTGGCCTTTGCCCAAAGAATACTCCCTATTCAATATGCGCAGGTATCGCTTATCAAAAAAGAGAATAGGGATTTGTTATTTGCTAGCAGGGGTGCAGATGGAAGTACCAGTTACTCTGAGTTTCATATGTCCGCAGGAGAAAGAGCCATATTAAGGATTTCAAAAGACATCTCTAATTTAAAGAATGCACTTATCCTGATTGACGAAATTGAAGCAGGGCTACATCCTTTTACTCAACAACAACTGATGCTGGAGTTGCAAAGAATAGCCTTAAGAAATGATTTACAAATTATAGTAACCAGCCATAGTCCTGTCATATTGGATTCAGTACCCCTAGAAGCGAGAATTTTTTTAGAACGAACCGCTAATAATGTTGTAGAGAAGCCTGCGTATAAACACATTATTCAAAAAGCCCTTTATGGGCAATCAACAGAAAAGCTGAGTTTGCTTTGTGAGGATGAAATTGGCGAAAACTTGGTGTTAGGTGTTTTAGATTACATCAATCCAAAATTAAATTTAGTACACGATGATATCATTGTGGGACGGGATACTGGTAAAGAAGAATTTCCAGCACATATCACTGCATTAGGAAAATTTGGAAAATTAAACGAGTTCGTTTTTGTATTGGATGGGGATGCAAGAAATCTAGATGCCAAATTAAAAGACGCGGCTACTAAAGCCCAACCGGGCGTACAAATAGCCCCCTTGTATTTACCAGGCAGTGATATTCCAGAAACTTGGGCTTGGGCAATGATTAAAAACAATAAGGATAAATATGCACAACTCTTTGGAATAACTGAACAGGATTTAAGCCAAAAAATAACCCAACACGATCTGTTGTTTGACAATGCTGCTGATAAGCCAACCAACGTTTCAAAAAACAAATTCTATTCTTTTTGTGAGCAGCTAAGAAGAACTGCTGCAGATATCATTAGAATAATAAGTAGAGAGGAAACAAACAATCAAAGTGGGCTAATAAAAATATTTTCAGATGAATTGGAGCTTCAAATTAGAAATTGGCAAAGCAGGAAATAAATGGAGTAACTACATTTTTTAAGTAACCTCTGTACCCCACGGGTTGCAGATTCAATGATGCTTTCACAATTTGCAACAAACTATTTCCCCACAAAAAAAGAGGTGCACCAATGCCGCAACATCATTACACCTCTTCCTTTCTTAGGTAACAAACCATAAATGAAACCTAAACTTCTTATTGAATCATTTCTTTACCAAAATAAGGTTGCAAAGCCTTGGGCAAAACGATTCCTTGGTCGGTTTGATTGTTTTCTAATAAACAAGCAACAATTCTTGGCAAAGCCAAAGAACTTCCATTAAGGCTGTGGGTAAGCTGGGTTTTGCCCGTGCTGTCTTTATACCTGCATTTCATTCTGTTAGTTTGAAATTGCTCAAAGTTGCTCACACTGCTTACTTCTAGCCACCTTTTTTGTGCGGCACTATACACTTCAAAATCATAGGTGATGGCACTAGCAAAACCCATATCGCCACCGCATAAGCGTAAAATACGGTAAGGTAGTTCTAGGCTATTAAGCAATGATTCCACGTGTGCCACCATTTCTTCAAGTACTGCATAACTTTTTTCGGGTTGCACAATTTGTATAATCTCTACTTTTTCAAACTGATGTACTCGGTTTAATCCACGCACGTCTTTTCCATAACTACCCGCTTCGCGCCTAAAACAAGGACTGTATGCAGTCATCTTTACAGGTAATTCCTCTTCTTTTAAAATCGTATCTCTATACACATTCGTAACTGGAACTTCTGCCGTAGGAATAAGATAGAGTTTATCTTCCGTTACATGGTACATCTGTCCTTCTTTATCTGGTAATTGGCCTGTGGCAAAAGCACTTTGTTCATTTACCATAAATGGGGGCAGGTATTCATGGTATCCAGCATTTACATTAAAATCAAGAAAAAACTGCACAAGGCTTCGTTGAAGTTTAGCGCCATTACCCGTGTAAACAGGAAAACCGCTACCCGTTATTTTATTGCCCAATTCAAAATTGGCTAGCTTGTATTTTTCTAATAAAAACCAATGTTCCACTGCGTTTTCGCTGAGGCTAGGAATAGTTCCTCCACTTCTTACTATTTCATTTTCTTCTGGTGTTTTCCCAATGGGTACTTCTTTGGCGGGCAAATTGGGCAACTGCACTAAAGCATCATGCAGCAGCTTTTCAATAGAAGCCAATTTTTCTGTGGATGTAGTTACCTGTTCTTTCAATGTTGCCACTTGCTTTTTAGCCGTTTCTGCTTCCTCTTTTTTGCCCTGAGCCATCAGTTTTCCAATTTCCTTTGAGGCGGTATTGATGCCTGCTTGGGCGGTTTCGTAGCTCAGTTGAATAGTTTTTCTCTCATCATCCAGTTTAATGATTTCGTCAACCAAGTTTATTTGCTTGAAATTTTTAACTCCCAATCGTTGTTTTACCCACTCTGGGTTATTTTTCAAAACACTTATTTGTAACATGCTATTTTTTAGTTTGGGCAAATATAAAATTCGAGACTGTAAAATAATTTTTTGAACCCCCAACTACTGCTTATGCCGTAGAAACACTGTTTTTCAATAAACCAGATGGGGTGTTGGGTATTTAAAACAGATTGTTGAAGGTAGGGCTGCGGATTGTTTATGCTTAGGAAGCATATAGTCTAAAGAAAATCATCGAAAGGATTCCTGTAAACATCACCATTTTTATATAGCTACTAATGCCGTGGTAATCTTTTGGTGTTTGTGCCGCAGATAATTTTTTAAATACCAAAATCAAAGGAGCAACTATTAGGATAACTGCGTACAAAGAAAACAGCCACCATTTGGTTTGCAAAGCATAAAAAATAAGCAAAACCAAAATGCCAATTAGTATCACTAACCACACCGCTACAAAAACTTTAGCAGCATTAATGCCCCAGGCAATGGGCATTGTTTGGCAACCATATACTCGGTCGCCCTCCACATCTTCCATGTCCTTTACCACTTCTCTTATTAAATTGATGATAAAAGCAAAGCCTGCATACAAATAAGTATAGCGCAGCAATTTCTGCACATTAATAGTGGGTTTGTTGGAGAAAAAAGCAAATTGTTCCGTTTCGCAAACTGTTACTACAATTATTACCCAACATAGCAAAAAGGCAATCATTACATTACCCGAAAGCAGCTTCTTTTTTAGCGACAAGGAATAAATAAATGATAGGGCAATGCAGACAAAATTGGCAAATGCTAAAAAGTGAATTTTTGTTTCATTATCAATATACACGCCCAGCGAAATGCTAATTAGGCTAAACAAGATGTGCAGCACAATGGCCCATCTTCTGGTAATGTATTTGTCGATAATTACCTTGTCTGGCTTATTGATATGGTCAATATTCAAGTCAAAGTAGTCATTGATAATATTTCCACCTGCGGCTATAAGCACATAAGATAGAATCAACGGAAAAATTAAATGACCATGAATATTAGGCACAACATGAGCCGCATCAAAAATGGGCTCCACAATAGCGTAGATAAACATCCATTGTGTAAGTGCAATAAACAATAAATTAGGCCAACGGGCCAACCGGAATAAGGCAAGAATTTGGTTCACCAGATGGGTAGTTAATGATGGTTTGGAACGGAGCTGCTGAAACTTTTATACACAAAGCATTCGCAGATTTAACAAAACCATCCTGATTATTTTTGATTATCTCGCCATTCATATACCCATTTGCTCTGTATCATTTCCAAATGGCCTTCGTTGCTTTCTTCTTTCTTTCCTTCAAAATTGGGAATCTCTAATACCCAACTCAATAAATCGGTAAAGCGGACGCGATATATTTTGCTCTCATTAAAATCGTCGCCAAATCGTTCGTAAAGTTTCATCGCAATGTCTTCGTGGTCACTCCAGCGAATAGGGGGTTCAAAATGATTCATGGTTGTATAAGGGTTAAGCAGTAAAGTGCTAAGGGGTAAAAAAAGAAATTATTCGCCTAAAAATTGTGTTTGATCAGGAAGGAGGATATGGATTTCGCCAGATCCTTCTTTCAAAACACATTGACATCCGAGCCTACTATTGATTCTAGGATTCACGGCTCTATCTATAAAATCCTCTTCGTTGTCTGAAAGTTCTTCAATAAAAGCCTCACCTTTTTGCACATACAGATGACAGGTGCTGCAAGCGCAAACACCTCCACAATTGTGGTGAAGCTCTATGTGGTTGTCTAATAAAATCTCTAACAGGCTATCTCCCGCCGGTATGTTTGAGAGTACGGTAGAGGGCACTCCTTTTTGTTCAAAATCAATACTAATTGAATACATCGCCATTTTTTTTGCTGGGCAAAAGTATCTTAAAAAGTAAAGTAAGTTGCTATTCATTTCTCAGCTATAGTTTGCGAACCCTATACTAAAAAGCAAGGAGTGCGTAAACCATTTTCGTTTTGGAGTTTCCATTGTCAACAATTTTAGTGTTTCGGAGATGCGAATATCTATTCTGCACATCGCAAGGAAGAATTAGTTAAGCATCCAAAAGGGAGAGCGTAAAGTAAAAGATTCAAACCGCCTCCAAATCAATTTTAGTGAACTTACGCAGGTTCAGTTTATTGCCGACAAATGGCGCAAAGCATTCTGCCGGGCAAACCGCCTGTCGTCAAATGACGGGAAGCTTTCTGCCGGGCAAATGGCCTGTCGTCAAATGACGGGAAGCTTTCTGCCTGGCAGACGGCCTGCCGTCAAATGACGGGAAGCTTTCTGCCGGGCAAACGGCCTGCCGTCAAATGACGGGAAGCTTTCTGCCCGGCAGACGGCCTGCCGTCAAATGACGGGAAGCTTTCTGCCGGGCAAACGGCCTGCCGTCAAATGACGGGAAGCTTTCTGCC
>JAIXOJ010000075.1 GCA_027486835.1 Chitinophagaceae bacterium | reverse complement strand
TATCACATTGGCAATGTAGCCTATCACATTGGCAATGTAGCCTATCACATTGGCAATGCAGCCTATCACATTGGCAATGCGAGATTTATAAATTGGCCTTGATGTATGCCCATCGAAGGGTTTTAGCTCAATAACGTTACTAATTAGCTCAACATGTCCATATTCCTGCTTGATAAAGATGTCTTTATTTTTTACTTTTTTGGATTAAATGATTTACTTACACTGCAAAACTAGTTGTATGTATTCGCTGGATAGTGTTTTGAAATTGGCTAATTACCATTAAGAATATTTTTTGCCATCTAACCCCAAAAAAAACGGCTCAAATAGTTAGTTTGAACCGTTCCCAAAAAAAATATTCAGCCAAGTACTATCACCTACCCCATATGGAAATAACTTGCACTTGGATTGATGATAAGCCCAATGAATAACTCCCCCTCAATATATTAATATAAATAAGCGCGTATAAACCAAGCCATTTTCTCATGCTTTTGCATCAATCCTGTTACAAAATCACTATTCCCTAAGTCTTTATAATCATCCCCAAATACCGATATAAGCTTTCTCAAATTTCTTATGATGGTTTCATGGCTATTTAAAAGATCCGCTAATTGTTTCTTTCCATCATTGCTTGGACTAGTTTCTAACAAATTACTTAGTTGCAACAATTCGGCCAGTCTGCCTTCCACATAATGACCAATCACCCTAATTCTTTCTGCTACATCGTCAATAATTTCGTTTAGCTCTTCATACTGGCTGTCATAAAACTTATGTAACTCCATGAAATTACCACCTTCAACATTCCAATGGTAGCTTCTGGTTTTAGCAGCTAATAAAATTTCGTCTGCAAGCACTTTATTTAACTCTAACGCAATGGTTTGTGTGCTTTTTTCAGGTATTCCAATATCAATCTTCATCACGAATTTATTTTGGTGTAATAGAAAGGCAAATATAAGGTAGTGAAATAAACAGTTAGTTAGGGTAGGATTTTTTTCCCAGTCATAGCTTTTCTTACTGCTTCGTCCATTATTTTTTCGGCTAATGGTCTGGTAATATCATTAAGGTGTTCAATCCTAGATCTTATGTCATTCTTATTAGTTGCATTTTTGATGGCGGAGGCAAGTAACTCGATGGCTTCTTTTGTAAGCGCTATTTCTGCTTCGGTCATAATAGATTGATTGGCCTCAATCACCCGTTCGGTGGCTGTAATTAATTGCTCTCCTTCGGTTTTTGCTTCTGTGATGGCTCTAGCCTCAATGTCGGCTTGTGCATGTATAATACTGTCTTGCAACATTTGCTCCACAGCTTCGTCGGTGAGATTACTTTGTGGTTTTACCTCAATGCTTTGCTGAATGCCACTTCGCAATTCCTTGGCAGTAACCACTAAAATACCATCTGCATTTAGAAGAAAACTAACTTCTACCTTGGGTAAGCCAGCCGGCATTGCGGGTATGCCTGTAAGATTGAAAGTGGCTAACAATCGATTGTCCTTTACTAAATCACGCTCACCTTGATATACAGATATGCGCATACCCGATTGTCCAGGTTTATAAGTAGTGTAAGACTTACCCACCCTAGCTGGAATTTTTGAATTTCTTGGTATCAGCACCTCCATTAGCCCCCCCATAGTTTCAATACCTAAGCTTAATGGTGTAATGTCTAATAATAAAAAATCTTTGTTATTACCCGCCAAAATATCCGCTTGTATGGCCGCACCTAAGGCCACAACTTCATCTGGATTTACGGTGTCATTTACAGGTTTGCCAAAATAAGCACCTACTAATTTTTTTACTAAAGGCACCCTAGTGCTTCCGCCAACCATTACTACGGTGTCTATTTCTTGTTTTGCAATCCCTGCATCAGAAAGCGCAGCTTCGCAACAAGCTATTGTTTTTTGTAAATGGGGTGTAATGAGGGCTTCAAATTGTTCAAGACTTATGGGCAAGTGCAACAAATCATTGTCAAAAGAGGCTGATTTGTCCATCAAGGCGGATAATTGATTAACTATTGAGGTATCAGCCGTTTTATAATAAGGTTGGCTGCTTAGTATTTTCTTGGCTTCTTCTGCTTTTAACCGCAGCACTTGCGACAAATGTTTGTCTTTTTCAACCACAGAATAAGGAAGTTGCAATTGATTCAACCAATGTTTTACAATTAATTGATCAAAATCATCACCGCCTAAATAGGTATCGCCATTTGTGCTTAGCACATCAAAAATTCCGTTAGAAATGGTTAATATCGATACATCAAAAGTACCTCCACCTAAATCGTACAGCGCAATGGTCTTTTCTTCTGATTGATCTAGTCCAAAACCATATGCTAGGCTAGCTGCTGTAGGTTCGTTTACTATTCTCAGTACATCTAATCCTGCGAGTTTTCCAGCATCACGGGTTGCTTGTCGTTGAGTATCGTTAAAATAGGCTGGAACAGTAATTACCGCTTTGGTGACGGGTGTTTTTAAAATATGTTCCGCACGTTGCTTTAGCTCTTTTAAAATAAATGCAGATAGTTCAATGGGGGAATAAAAAGAATCGCCTACCTGCACTTTTACTAAGTTGTCCGTGCCATCATCAATCACTTTATAGGTAAAGAAATCTGCATTTGCTTTCAGGTCGTTGTAGTTCTTTCCCATCAATCGTTTAGCACTAAAGATGGTGTTTTCGGGTTCGGTTTCTAAGTAATGTTTAGCCTCCTCACCCACTATTGGATTGCCAAAGGCATCAAAATGCACGATGCTTGGTACTAGGCTACTGGTGCCATGTTCTTTGAGGGCAACAGGCTTTTTTGATTCAGGATGGATGATTGCAACCAAACTATTGGTAGTTCCTAAATCAATGCCTACTATCATTTCTTCTTGTTGTAAACTGCCAGTTGATAAGTTTATTCCAATTTTAGCCATATAAATAGTTGATACAAATAATTATACAAATGGGTTTAAAAAAAACAAACACTAGGCAGTTTTGCCTAGTGTTAAGCATTATTTTCTTTCTTGAAAATTTTTGGGTATTCCTATATGCATTGATGTAGCAACCTTGGTGGATGCATTGCAAGATTTAGGATAAAAACAAAATAGCAGGTAAATTAAAAAAAAAACAACTTTTATGCTGCGTTCCCCAATAACTACCTAAGCTTCAACCACTTCTGTTTTGCTTAGATAATCATGCAATGGTTTATCGAGAAACGGGATAAAAAACATATCGATGATAATTAAACGTACTAAACTTCTCAACAGAATTGTTGCACCAGTAGGTCGTTTTCCTTTACTAGTTACCACCGTGCTATAGCTAATCCATTTGCCTGGCGTACGGTAAAATAATGCTTCAAAAAGGCTATAGTAAATAAAAATAGTTCCGAAGAAAAACCAACCGTAGTTAATGCCAAACAAGCGATGAAACTGTGCATATACTCCCCAGCCATGGTAAGCCAACATACTTAGAAGGGAAATAATAAACGTATCAACGATAAAATTGAGTACCCGTGTTCCAAATCCAACTGCTCTCATGCGGACGAAGTTATCGCATCAAGTACATTTTGCCGTACCCTCCTTTAAAATAACTATCCGTATTAGATTGTCCACCATTTTTATTTGTAGGGTTGTACTTGTCAATTTCTGCCCCATTTAATCGGGTTACCACTCTGTATAAGTACACACCATTGCCGAGTTTAGCACCGTACATATCTGTTCCGTCCCACTTAAACGAGGTAATGTTGTTACCGATATGGAGATCGCCCAATTCTTCTCTTGTTATCTCTCGAACAATCTTACCTGTAATGGATAATATTTGAATCTTGATATTCTGAGGAACTTCACGCCCTGTAAGTGTAAATACAAAAGCAGTTGAAGAGGTAAAAGGGTTCGGATAATTAAATAGATTGCTAATGGCTGGTTTGTTCAACACCATAAATTGAATCCTATACTCTTGATTACCGGCTGCATTACCCGTTTTGTCTTTTGCTGATACAATCAATTGATAGATGCCATCATCAGGCAAATAAGGCAGAAAATCAAGAATGGCCACATTCTCTGCATTGGTTGAAGAAGCTGGGGTAAATTTCAACGTATCCGAATCGAATTTAAACCGTCTTAAACTGCCATCTGGATACCTTAATTGCACGTTTACCAAAGCGGTATCATTTAGCAACAAGTATTTGGCTTCGTCCTTTAATCTTATTTTGATAGTAGGTGTACTAGAAACAATGTCACGGTTAAGTATGTGTACCCCATCAAATGTTACGTCTAATAATGGATTGAACACATCACTTTTTACGTAAAAGTTTTTATACACGTAGTTGTTAAAATGATATTGTTCTGGTTGTAGGGTATCTGGATTAAACTCCATAAACATGGTATTGGTACCAATGAATTTTTTGGTATCAATAGTGGTGTACACTACCGCTGTATCATTGGGCAACAATTTCTTTAGTTTATTGATGGGTACTATAACGGTATTGTTATTGGCATCCACAATTTGCATTTTCACTGCAATGCTATCTCTAAATGGTATATCGCTAACGTTTTTAAATGTTATGGCCACCGACATTTGGTCACCCACTTCGGTAGAGTCTTTAAAACTATATTTTATGTTCGATGCAATGGCTCCTTCGGGAATGAAATCGGCCAGTAAACGCCAATATTTCAGTTGATAAGGAGTAAGATAAACACTGTCGCTATTGCGCATCATCAATTGTAGATTGGGGTACTTAGCAGCATTTATGGTAGAAATATCTACATCAACATCATTCATGCCTAAAGAAAACAATTGCGTTTTTGTACCATTCGCCTCAACGCCCATCAAATAAAGATTGATGGCATCACCAGTATTAGTTTCTGATGATGCACCTTTCCATTGCAACCTTTTCCAACTACTTGCCGGCCCAAACACAGGAGAGGTAATATAGCCAAGTGTGTCGGAAGAGGCGATGTTGAGGTCTAATGCAACCGCATCATAAATTCCATTACTGATTTTCCAAGCAGGTGTAAAGGAAGATGTATTGGGCTTTAAGATAAACACAAATGTTCTTGGTTTATAGAAAGAATCAACTGCTGTAAAGCCCATTGTTTTTAATTGATCATACAATGTATTTCCTGTACCCCAATAAGCTGCATCGGCTTTCCAAGTGTCAATAAAAGGGGTAGGATTGTCATAATTTAAACGAGCCGTTAGCAAGAAACCACTTGGCACCCATCGCAAAAAGTCGCGAGCAGACCTTCTGCCAGCAGTATCTAACAATGAAAATTCAAAATTCCAATCCCTTCCTCCAAAATTGCAAAATGGTGCGCTTCCCATAAAACCGCCTAAAGTACCCGTCTTAACCGTAGATGGTGTTGGTTGATTGTATAGTGGTTTAAGCGTAACAGGATCATAAACATTAAATATCAACGAATGCCCAACGCAGGCACTTTGTGGGCCGATAATTCCATTAATTACCGTGGCATAAGAGGATGGTTCGGTGCCTCCGCTAGTAGGGAAAATTGCTTGGCGGATAATGATATTGTTGCTATCAGGCAAATAAATCCATTTGCGGGAAAAACTATCAATATACATTCTGCTAGAAGAAGATTGTATATGCTGGTAGAGGTGTGATTGTGCAAAACCAGTGCTTGCATTTTTTAAATAGATAAAACTACTGTTGTTAAATGCAATTGGGGCATTGAAATTGGGTACTTGCGCTACCCTCCAATAATATACAGTACTGTCCACCAAGGTTATTCCAGGATCAAAGCTGATGGCACCACCTACACTACTGACGGTCTTTGAGATTTTAAATGAGGAATTGAATAAGGCAGTGGTATCCATTTCCATCACGTAATTATTCAGTGGGCTAACGGGATTAGCGGTTGAAGCCACCAATTGTATTTGTGATTTGTTCACAATTGCATACTTACTAGGATAAACTGGAATGATTCCATTGTCCAGAATAACAAAGGTTTTAGTTACACCATTGTTGCTTTCGCTTATTTCATCAAACTTGAAATCATCATCTACGGTTACCGTAATCTGATTACTTCCCTTATCCTTGGAGGGAATTATTGGAATCGTTAAAGTAACAGAATCCATATACTTGATGCCCGGTAATTTCTGATTATAGAGTTGCACCATAGTGCCATCAGGGTATTTTCTTGTAATCAGCACGTGTACACTATCCGTTATTGCTTTTCCTAGATTGTAGATATACGCCTTTATCGTAAAATCAACATCTGAAACTGAAATAATGGCAGGGCTGGTAACCACTTTTGCTTCTTCCACTGCATAATCAGGTTTTGCACTACCATGAATTTTTACTGCTGGGTCGCCCTCTAGTACTGTTTCCTCTGCGTGTGTACGGGTATAGAAATCATTGAATCCACTAGAACTACCCGATTTTAATGCAAAAATGGCATCATTCATATTGGTGGAAACAGAACGGAAATAGCCTGTAGATGCCAAAGAATTGTAAAATCCTGTGGAGTAATTGTCCAATACATTGGTCAAGCCAAAATGAGAATTCCCAATAAACCCTATAGACCCTTTTTTCTTAGCAAAAATGTACTTCTCTGCTATGGAAGCAATGGTACCAAAGCGGGCTATATCATAATCGTAAAATGAACCCACGCTACAGCCATTAACCAAAAACATGGGATACTTACCTGGGCCATTATTAAAAACCGTTGGGTCGTTCAGGTTGGCGTAGTCTAGTAAAGTAGAAGAACCATGTCCAAAATAGGTAATTAAAGAAATACCAGTCGCAAACAGATTGTTTAATTGGGTATTGGCAGTAGCTGTTACTGGACCTGTAGTGGTTTTATTAAAGTTAGATACAATGCCGCCGTAGAGTGGATTTGTTATGATATTTTTATAATTTCTAAAATAGCCATCAATAATTTGATCCAAACTTGTATCATCCGCCCCTGCCACATGCACCACCTGCTTCATCCATGATTTTGAGCTAATGGTTTGTTGAAAAGCTAAGGAATCTTCATATTCCTTCACTTTGTCCAGATAAATCAATACTTCATCTTCTGTAATGGCAGAAAGTCGGCCTACCCCAACGGTGGGTTCTGGGTCAACCCCATTAGAAGCGAGCATTACGTCCGATGCTGGCCAACCCCAAGTGGGTACTAGATTGAGCAATTCAGCATTTGGGTTGCTCTCAAATTTTCGATACTCGTCGTAGGTCACCCCCTTACCTATCATGAACAAGTAATTAGGTTTCTTGGAAAAATTAGCGTTAGCAAAACGAATAAAATTCTTCACACTCAACGGGTGTTTCTTAATTCCAAAAGCGAATTGATCTACCAATTCATCAATGTCATAAATTTTTGCGTTGTGTTCTGTATTTCTGTAAGCTCTATATTTTTCCACAGCTCCCGTACCTGAAAAACCCAATATTTTATTGGATACAATCAAGTAATCGCCCTGCAAAGCTGGCAATGCATAATTTACAAATTGACGCTTTTCAAAACCAGCAACGTTTACTAAACCATTCACAACTACATCTGAACTAACGAGTACCAATGAACGCTCGCTATTATTTGCAGGTAAAGCAAACCTCAATACCCCAGGAATGGTGGTGTTGGCTACATACCGGAGATTATTGGTAAGATCGTACAAGACTGGGGCGGATGCGCCGCTGTTAAAATTGGTAATGTTCAAAAAATTACCTGTGGAGGAAGGACTCAAATTGAATTCAAAACTGGATTGCCCACCGAAATTAAATTGGCGTGGATAGGTTAACTCCACATAATTACATACCACTCGGTCAAAGGTATTGGTAGTTATTATCTTAATTGAAAAAGTATTATTAGCCGCTGTGAGTGCTGCATAAGGAATATTGGGATTGGTAAATTCTGCTACGTCAAGGCTATTTAGCGTCCCGCTTACGATGTTGCTTGCACTTCCATTAAGGCTTAATTCAATATCCCTACTCAGTTGGGCATTACCAGCAAACCCTGCTTTTAAGGTAGCGTTGATACCTACATTGGCTGGATAAAATGGGTTGGTAATTACGGAATAAGGGGTACTCGTATTTATTTCATTGGTACTCCAAAACTCTCCCTTATCGTAGGCCGAAGAATAAACATATTCGCCCGCATTTTGGGCAAAGCCCCTATTAAGCATGTCTTTGAAGTTAATCTTATGCTTGTACATGAAATAGGCATCTGGAGGAGGGGGTGTAGTGGGGATGGTATTGCTTGCATCAGTAAACCGAAGGTTAGGATTACTTGGTGTGGGCAAATTAACAGTTAAAAAATAAGCAGCCGTATCTGTTTGCAGGCTATAACTATTATTAATTTGATACAGGGTGTCGCGATACAGGTATTTATCTGACTCCCCATCGTTTTGGTATCCCCAAAACTCAATATAGTCGGATGAACCTAAAACACCCGATGGAATAGTGGTATAAATAGGCACTTGCTTGCCATTTCGCCATAATTGGAACTGTTCTACATTGGTGTTTTGCAAGTTAACAGTGGCCAATGCAGTCTGCGAAATTCGATAAAGCCCTGTTTTACCTACTTTGAATTTGTAATAGACTTTACTATAGTCTATCCATTCATTATTAAGCGGCTGCTGGGCATTTAAAAAATGGACACCAAAAAAAAATAGGAAAATGCAAATTAATCTACGCATAGTATTCAATTAAAAATGAAATAAAAGTAGAATTGCGGTCAATAATTACTTTACTTTTTTAATGAGGTTTAGCTTAATGGAAAAAATGTGTGTGTAGAGCGGGTTAGATTGATTGGCCAAATTGGTAAAGGCATAATCTATGTACGCATTGCCCAATTTGAATCCTGCACCAAGGCTTGGCTGATAAATCCATACTTTTTTTTGATTGGTTAAATCGCCATCGCTCAAGGCACGCTGAAAATTAGAAATCCCTGCACGTAAAAAGAGCGCGTTATTGTAGTTAGCTTCAAGGCCAATGTTGGGATCAATGCTTGCAAAGGAGCTGCTAATAACCGTGTTTCTTTTGCCATCAAATGTCAGGTGTAAATTAGCCTCAGCCAATAGGTTCAACTTTTTGGTCAGGTTAAAATTATAAGCACCGCCAATAATTAATCTTGGAGCGGTGTTTTCGTTGCTTTTTACCGGAATATCATTGTTAGTGAGGTATAATATTTCTTTTTCCCTGTCAGAAAAAGTAAAGCTCCAAGCGTTAAAGGTGGTGGTGGCATCTCTTAAAACCGCAGATAATTTTAGGTTGCCCTTGGTGGCCTGTACTCCGAAATCAAGCCCAAAGCCCCATGCAGAGGCGAAAGTGCCTACTTTACGGTAAATGATTTTTGCATTACCCCCAATGCTGGTGGAAAAGCCATGTATCTTTTTATGGTGTTGCGCATAGCTAAGTAGCAAGGCATTGTCTGCCGAAGAAAAACTGGAAATATTGTTGTAATTGATGCTGCCATCTGGTTCCACTAAGTACAAAGTATTGGGGATATCGTCCACCCCATATCGTAAATAGGTAATTCCCAACGTGCGTTTTCCATCTTTGGAAGGGATGGCCAAGCCTGCGAAATCATATTTGGCAATGCCCGAAAAGTATTCTGCGTGCATAATTGCTATTTGTGGATCCCCCTTTACATTCACCAAACCTGCGGGATTCCAATATCCAGCAGTGGCATCCGTTACACTAGCAATTTGCGCACCGCCCATTCCCAAACCCCTTGCCCCAGCACCGATATTTAAAAACTCATTGGAATACTTCCTAAACTGCGCAATGGCACAGTTATTCAATATTGCCGCATAAATGATGGTATGTATTAACAGCCTTTTTAGCTTCATTGGTGTATCTAATAAAAACGAAAGTAACTGATTGACGCTTTCGAGAGAAAAACTTTATGTATTACGCTGCCTGATTAT
>JAIXOJ010000154.1 GCA_027486835.1 Chitinophagaceae bacterium | reverse complement strand
GTATAAAATCATTGCGGCAGATGTAAACAGCAGCGGCGATATATCTACGCTTGACCTATTGTTGATCAAAAGGATGTGCCTAGGAATAGATACCATCTTCCCGAAAAATAAAACATAGGCTTTCGTTGACAGTGCATATCAATTCCCCGACAGTTTAAATCCTTTTCCTTTCAAAGACAGCTTGTTGGTATCCAATCTTACCCAAGATTTAGTGGGGCAAAGTTTTATCGGTGTTAAGTTAGGTGATGTAACATGGGATTGGAACCCCGCCCTCTTAGGCACTTCAAAACAAACCCAACCTATACAATTGTACCACGAGGACATCAAAGTAGGCAAATACCAATCAAGAATTATCGTCCCTATCCGAGTACGGAATTTCCGTCAATTATTAGGAGGGCAGTTCACGCTTCATTTTAACCCAGAAGCGTTGCGCTTGGTAGGGTTAGAAAAAAGATTGTCGTCACTAGAATACGGCACCAACCATGCAGCAGCAGGAAACATCAGTTTCTTGTGGACAAACCCGCAATTAGTGGGCGAAACCTTGGCCGATGGCAGCTTGTTGGTGAATCTAATTTTAGAGAAAAAGCAAGATTTTGAATCCGAATCGCTCACCATTACATCGGATATTACACCCATAGAAGCTTATGACACAGATATGCGTTTACACAGCATGGAAAAAACTTCTGGCCGACTGGTAAGTGCAGAACCACTACCAATTGCTTGGAATGTTTCCCCCAACCCATCCACAGGCAAAACGGTGCTTCAATACAATGCAAGCGAAAGTGCATTACTCACCTGCCGCTTGATGACCACAACTGGTAAAACGGTGTTTACCCAACGGTTAACTGCCAATGCTGGCAACAACCAATGGCTACTCAACTTGAACCAATCAGGCAAATTGGCAGCTGGGGTATATTACCTGAAAGTAGAGGGGTTAGCTACAGGTGTGGAAATGAAAAAAGTAGTGATTCAATAATAGTTAATTAAAAAAAAGTACAAGGTTTTATGAAAAAGAAAGTATCATTTTTCGTGGTTGTTTTAATGTTGGCTTTATTAGGAAGTAATCGGATGCAAGCTCAAGTATTCACTGGTAATTCAGGTGCATCTATAGGTGCAATCCCAGATAATGGTGCAACAGCGACTTGTTTTCCTTTGACTGTGTCTGGTGTTGGTGCTATCGATGGCACTTTTGGTTTAGAAAGTGTTACCATTAATATAAACCATTCCTTCGATAATGATTTAGTTATAAAATTAGTTAGCCCTGATGGCACAACGGTTGTGCTTTCAAATAGATATGGTGGTACTGGTCAAAATTATACTAATACCGTTTTTGCAGGACAACCATCTACTTTACCCTCCATCGCTGTAGGGGCTGCACCATTTACTGGTACTTTTCTACCAGAAGAAAAATTGGGAAAGGTTAATAATGGCCAATATGCTGATGGTACATGGACGCTTTGTGTTCAAGACGCTAAAGCAACAAAAATTGGGAGTCTATTGAATTGGTCGTTAAAATTCAGTACTGCTCCCGCTCCACCGCTTCCTATGAAACCACTATGTACGCTTTCGGGATTTGCTTCAAATAGCTGTAGCACTGCCCCAACATTTTGTAATGGCAATTCGCTCTGCGGTAATACTTCATCCAGTTTTGCCCCTCCTCACACTTGGACACAATTAAGTAATGCTTTTTGTGGAAGTATAGAAAATAATTCCTTCATCAAGTTTGTGGCTAGTCGATCAAGTGTACAATTAAATGTGTGGGTATATAATAGTACAGATAATTTGGGACTACAAATGCTTTTCTTTTCTGGTATTTGTAATGGAGCGATTTCCAGTATAGATTGCTTTAATCAGTTACTCCCGCAGACTGACCCCTACTCTGTTTCAGCAACAGGGCTAGTACCTGGAAAAACCTATTATTTAATGTTTGACGGATTTGCTGGGGATGTATGTGATTACACCGTGCAGGCAGTTTCTGGAATCCAATCGGTTGATTTTTCAACGAACATATCCACCGAAAATATTTGTAAAGGAAGCCCAATACAGTTTGTTGCAAATACAACTATTTCCGACGCAACATTTAATTGGTCGAGCACTGCAAGCCCTAGCGGAATCAATGTAAATACTAAAGGAGATACCGCTATTGTTAATACATCAGTTGTACCTGTAGGTAGTTATATCTATCAAGCAGCTATAAGTTCTGTTTCTGGTGGTTGTACCGCAACAAAATCGTTTACCGTTAACATTATTGATACCCCCAAGTTTATCCAACAAACAACACCCATCCTTCAGCAAGTTTATACCGGCTACCCGGTAAAAGCGATCTCGGTAAAAGCTGCCGCTGACAGCATCATCAGTTACCAGTGGTACAGTAATACCACCAACAGTTGGTCAGGTGCTTCACCTATAGGAGGAGCTACACAGTCAAGTTATTGGCCATCTAGTTCTGTTGTAGGTACTATGTATTATTTCTGTGTCATTAATAATGGGGGCTGCAAGGCTTATTCAAACATTGCCTCAGTTGTCGTTACCAATGCACCAGCTTGTCCCAATCCTGATACCATTGCATTCGTTAACGACCCAGATAAAGTGTATGAAGGAAGTTATATTCAGCCCTCCATTGTGGTAAGAAAGTTTTGTAAATCTACAGGGGCCAATAGTTCCGATTCTACAACTAGCATTACCATCACTGCGAAAAACGCATGTGGTTTTGCACCTAAATCTGTAAAGTTTACAAATGGGTTGGCCGTTTTTGATAGCTTATTGTTTACAAGAGGGAATCAAAAGAATATCCAACTAATAGCAAAAACTGCGGGTATTGCAGCAATCGAAGGTGTTCCCTTTACAGTATTCGGCAAGAAGCCAATCTTGATTCGTGATACCCTCCGTTCTGATGACTTTAGCCCTAGTCCGAAAGCAGCTTGGACACCGCCTACCTTGAGTACATCTGTAGTCGTTGGATCTGGAGGAGTCAGTGGTTCAGATGTATCTGGGGTTGTGAATTTGGGCGGGAATTATTATTTCAGGAAAAGCTATTCGGCTAATAACACCACAGGAAAAGGCACTAAAAGAACTATCACTTTTGTTAACAACGTAGGCCTTTCCATTTATGATACCTTGTTGTTTGGATTTAAACTTGCTTCACTTAATCAAAATGGAGTACCTGTAAAAAGCACAACATACAGTGGGGTGGATAGTAGTGAAGATGCGTTGGTAGAAACCTCAACTGATGGGGGAATAACATGGCAGCCATTATTGACCCATTTAGGAGGAAATAATAAACTATTCTCATTCTCCGCCAATAGATCAGCCAATTTATCCTTGAATTCCAACAAGGTATTTGACGCAAAAGACTCAACGAGTTCCATCAAAGTACAATTACCTAAGGGCACCAGCCAGTTTATGTTCCGCTTTTCCGCCACCAACAATCGTACAGATGAAAACTGGTGTATTGATGATGTGTTCTTAATAGGGTCAAAATTTGTTGTTGCTGCAGCTGACTCCATCCCCAAAGCCAAAGTGCTGGTCAGTCCAAATCCGGCTTGTGTAGGAAGTGCAGCATTTCTTTCTGCATCTATTAGCAGCGCACACAATCCTGTTCGTTACCAATGGTCGCCAAGTAATTTATTGGCTAATCCAGCAGATAGTTCCACATTATCACCCACCAGTTTAGCCATTAGTTCCCCCAAATGGTTCAAGCTTACCATTAGCGATAGCGATAACTGTGTGGCAAAAGATTCCCTATTAATTTCTCCTGTAAAAGCGACTAGTTCGTTTACCACAGACTATATCTGTACTGGAGATACCTACTTGTTTAACGATAGCACGTTCACCCAACCCGGTACTTATATTGTTCATTTGACCAACACCCTCGGTTGCGATAGTGCCGCTACGCTCGAATTATTACCCTCAAGTCAGGTAACGCCGAAAGTGAAAATTACGGCTTCGTCTAGCTATATACCTTCAGGTGCTTTGGTTACGTTTATTGCCAATGCTAGCAGCGGCGGAAGTGCGCCTACCTACCAATGGTACAAGAACGGCGTAGCCATAACCGGTGCAATCAACAGAATGTATAAAACCAACCTGCTACAAGATTTTGATACCATCAGTGTAAAATTAACCAGCAATGCGGTTTGCGCAGTAACACCCAATGCCGTTTCCAATAAAATCATCATTCGGGTAGTTGCTCTTTACAGTATTAATGGAAATGTTAGGCATCCAAAAGGATATACTATTCCGAATGTGACGCTTAATTTAAGCGATGGTAGCAGCCAAACTACCAGTACTGATGGTATTTATGGATTCTCAGCATTTAGTGCGACTGAATATGTTGTAAAAGCCGAGAAACACAATGAAACAACAGTAGCCAATGGCATTTCGGTGATAGATGTATTGATAGTACAAAGCCATATCCTTGGCAAAACGAAGTTGAATTCTCCGTATAAAATCATTGCGGCAGATGTAAACAGCAGCGGCGATATTTCTACGCTTGACCTATTGTTGATCAAAAGGATGTGCCTAGGTATAGATACCATCTTCCCGAAAAATAAAACATGGGCGTTCGTTGACAGTGCGTATCAATTCCCCGACAGTTTAAATCCTTTTCCTTTCAAAGACAGCTTGTTGTTATCCAATCTTAC
>JAIXOJ010000157.1 GCA_027486835.1 Chitinophagaceae bacterium | reverse complement strand
CAATTCTGCAAATACTCAATATTAACTCATTTTACCTACCTGATCATAGAACTTATTTTTTTCTAAATGGCCTTTTCTTATTATCAAATTATGCGAAAAAATTGCGAAAAATGTTTGAACACTTTCTTCAAACAAACAACTAATACTATACCTTCTAGCTTCCTGTGGAAAAGCAGGATGGTGGCATTTATGTTAGTAGTTGTTAGCCTCTTTACCCATTTGAATGCTTTTGGACAATCTGGTGCCGCACTCAATTTCGATGGAGTAAACGACAATGTGACCATCAACAACACCACATTGGGAAATTTCGGGACATCTGATTTCACAGTGGAAGGGTATTTTAAAACAAACTCACCAACTTTACAGTATATTATTTCAAAACGTGTTTCTTGTAATCAATCCACTTTTTGGAACGCATATCTAACTACAGATGGTAGATTTAATTTTGAAACTTCTCAATCAAGTGGTACCTATTTGTCAGTATCAACACCAGCAAGTTATAATGATAATAATTGGCATCACTTTGCAGTTACTCGTGCTGGATCTGCTGTCAGTATTTATATGGATGGAGTGTTTAGTATTTCAAAAGCCGCATCTGGCATAGCTAATCTAAATAATGCAGTAAGCTTGGTTTTTGGTGTAAGCGTGTGTAATGGAGCATTTAAAGGAAGCTTAGACGCAGTAAGATTATGGAACAGGGCATTGCCAGTTTGCGAGATTACCAACCATATAGCTTGCGAACAATTTTCAATTACAGCAGGTCTTTTAGCTAGCTATAATTTCAATCAAGGTATTGGTGGAGTGTCTAATGCAGGACTAACAACGTTAACTGATAACAGTGGCAACAACAACTCTGGTACTTTATCTGGATTTGCTTTAACTGGCGCAACTTCTAACTGGGTGTCATCTGGCGCAGTAACTAGTAACAGTGCTTGTGCTATACCAACTGCAAAGGGTAGTAATTATACTATTTCAGATGATTCCATTTGCCAAAATCAATCCATTACGTTTACACCAAAAAGTTATTGTGGGCAGAACACTGGAGCTTTATTACTTGATAATGGGTATGCTGTCCATAAAAGAATTACTACTAGTAAAATAGCTAATAATGTGGACAATTTTTCCATGGAAATATGGGTTAACTGGAAGGGTGATAATGCGGCAGGTGATGATCAGATTGTTTTTTACAATGGAAATATCAATGCAAATGGGTATGGAATAACTTGTAATAAAAACGGGTTGCTAAAAATCTATTTGGGGCTAAAAGGAGAGTTGATTAGTAACCTTTCCTTGCAAAAGGATGTTTGGCAGCATGTTGCCATTTCAAGAACCAGCGGCAATTGGAATATTTACAAAAATGGTGAATTGGGCGCGTTTACTGGATTTACTCCAGGCCTTAATAGTGGAACTGCACCAAATGCTACCGCAAACGGAACCAACGACCGGATAGTATTCGGGGTTGTTTATGGAACTGTCAGTGAAAATAGAGGTTACTTTAATGGTATCATTGACGAGGCAAAATTAAAATTCGTTGCTCAATCACAGGCGGATATTAGGTATAGCATGGCCGAATGTGGTAATGATGGTATCAACACAGAAGGATATATTTATTGGGATTTTAATGAGGGTTCTGCAACTACTACTTCATCTTCAAGTTTATATGCCCAATCATATACTGATGTAAATAATCCATTTTATGGGTATTTTACGCTCGGGTTAAGTTCAACTTTTAATAGTATTCCAACAAGCAGTTATATTGTTAGAGGTACTGGCAATGTAGCCCCAACGGGTGTGGGCGTAACCAATTGGTTGTTCAACGACGGTACTACCTATACACAAGCGAGCAACAATTACACACGTCAGTTCACCAGTGGGGGTTCATTCCAAACGGTAATGCAGGTTACCAATGGGTCGAATACCTGTGAGGTATTCACTTATGATACCTCTATCAAAGTAGAAACCCTCAAAACCCCAACCATTACTGTGACATCCACACCTAGTATTGTAGATTATGGATCTACGATTACTTCATCTGTTAGTAATTTTACGTATGGTGGAGCGGCACCAACCTACCAATGGCAAGTGAATGGCATAGATGGTGCATCTCCATCAAAAGCAACAAGTTTTTCTTGCAATCCTGCCAATGGAGATGTTATTACCTGTAAGCTTACTAGCAATTATGCTTGTCTCACTGCTACTATCGTAACCAGCAATGCTATAACTGCCAATGTAACCCTTCAACCAGCAGGTGCGCTTTCATTTCAAGGATTCGAATATGTAGATTTGGGGACAAGTCTTGGCAATTTTGGGACGAGCAATTTTACAGTGGAGGCTTATTTTAAGTCAAAAGCTTCGAGTAATGCACAGCCAATTCTTGTAAAACGTGGTGCTTGTTCTCATGAGAGTTTTTGGAACATATATTTACAAGCGGATGGAAAAATACGGTTTGAAATAGATCAAAATACATTTGGTACCAATTATCTTAGTATTGGCACCAATAAATCCTATAATGATGGAAATTGGCACAAAGTTTCAGCAGTTAGAGAAGGCAACCTTATACGCATTTATGTGGATGGAAAAGATGTGATTACATCAACTAACAGCTTTGGAGTAGCCAATTTATCCAACACTACCAATTTATACATTGGCAAATCGGTTTGTGGAGGAAGTTTTATGGGTGTTATTGACGAGGTGTATGTATGGAACAGGGCCTTGGATAGTTGTGAAATAGCCAGTCGCTTAGGTTGTGAAGCCAATCCAAATCAAGCAAACCTATTAGCTTACTACAATTTTAACCAAGGATTTGCTTCCACAAATAATGCTGGTGAGACAACCCTATTTGATGCAACAGGAAATGGTAATAATGGCACGTTGACATTTTTTGATTTACTTGACGAAGCGCCTGGTTATATTTCAAATTGGTGTTTGCCGGGTGCTGTTGTATCTGGCGTTACTTGTTCAAATAGCGCTATAAGTCTAACTTCTGCTTATGGTACAGACAACCAAACTGTCAAACAAGATAACCCAATCAGTACAATTCAATATACTACCCGGGGTGCTACTGGGGCAACCGTTTTAGGACTTCCCACAGGTGTTAGTGCTAGTTGGTCAAATCAAGTGCTAACTATATCGGGTACCTCTTCTGTTGCGGGTAAATTTAATTACACCATCAAAGTTTCTGGCCTATGTGCCACCACTTCAGGAACATTAACGATAAAAGCTCTGGCATTGGATGGATTAAATGCAGGGGCTGCCTACAGTTTAAGAAAAATAAAAACAGGTTATTCGGGCTTTGCGGTCAGGGTTTTGCGCAAATCTGATAATGTACAGAAAGATATTGGGTTTACTGCTACAGGAGATTTAGCTGTGGACACTGTAACTGCTTTTTTAGGGACTAGTGACGGTTATATTGCAACTTGGTACGATCAAACAGGTAGTACTCGACATTTAACAAACACCGATACTTCCCGTATGCCAGTGCTTGCTTATAATGGTGTTATTAACAGAGTTAATGGTAAACCTGCTGCCTATTTTGATGGAAAGGCTCGCTATTTACGGACATCTGCTGCCGCCAATTGGCTTTCCAGTAAACCATATACACTCAATGTAGTAGCAGATGCCAATGTCTTAGATATCAACACATCCAAGTATTTAATGGGCACCGTTGGTAGTAATCCTAATCAATCGCTTTGTTTTGGGTTGGTAGATGTTGCAGGAACGGATTATCTTTCATTAAATCCACTGAGCAATAGTGCTAATCCCACAATTAAAGTACCAACGGATGTAGCAGTTTACACCACCTCTGTAAATACTAAT
>JAIXOJ010000028.1 GCA_027486835.1 Chitinophagaceae bacterium | reverse complement strand
TTTTACTAGAAATACGGGTGATTTACCAGCTACACGGTTGATTTTACCAGCAACACGGTTGATTTTACCAGCAACACGGATGATTTTACTAGAAACACGGTTGATTTTACCAGAAATACAGGTGATTTACTAGCAACACAGGTGATTTTACCAGCAACACGAGTAATTTTACTAGAAATACGGGTGATTTACCAGCAACACAGGTAATTTTACCAGCAACACAGGTGATTTTACTAGCAACACGGGTGATTTTACCAGAAATATGTGTGACATCCTAAAACGACTTGACACCTTTGGGTTTTTATATTTACTTTTTAATTAGTGCTTTTTCGCTAGTACTGAACATGATGTTAGCACTTCATTTTTATTCCTGAACCAATACTTTTTCCAATTCTTTATTCCTAAAATTATTACGGTTACGAATCCTTATTCCTAACCATTTTCTTTCTTTTTTATTACCTCTAGTATCATTTTAAGTAACCTTATTTTTTCCTACTTTCTTTATTTCCCTTTGGTTTTACCGTACCATTTCTAAGGCATCTATGCTTTCTTTGGTGTGCAGCGTTCGGTGGAGTTTATAACATACTATTTTATGACGGTACAAATAGGTAATTAGGCTTAAATAGCTGAATCCACGGTGTAAGCGGAGGTAGGTTATATCGCTTGCCTACAGTTGACCAGCACGAGTTAGGGTCATTTCTTTGATTAAATTGGGGTATTTGATGTACGGATGTTCCGAATCGGTGGTCGTGGAACCCTTGTACTTTTTTCGGCGTATTAAAAGACTGGCGTTCGCAATAAATCATAAAACGCGTCCCGCCCCATTTTTATACCCAAATCCTTTATTTCTCCACTGAGATACTCATATAGCTTATCCGTACTAGTTTTCCCTTACTATTCTCGTTTCTTTTTACCAAATCCAAGACCATTGTGTGATGGAGGCCCACATGAAATTCACTATTGGGATTAAATCTTTTTTCTTATGTCTATTTTAAACATTTCATCAACAATGTCAACTTACGTGTACATCGTAATATTCAATAACAGTGCATCCTCTTGTTCTCTGGTCACCTTCGATAACCGCTCTGTTAGTTTCGATACTTCTTGTAGTTCTTCTAATGTCATAGTGCAGGAAGATAACAACAATTCGGGCGCATAACGCTTGCGCCATTTGGCATTCCAAAAGAGGCCGTTGTTGGGTGTAATTCAAAAGTGTAACTGCGTCCTTTACAATGATTTTCCTAATTTCTATCTCTCGTACCAACTACCGCCGAAACGATAACTCATAAGTAAAATATTTAATTAAATTATCGAAACTGTCACACAAGCTTGTCATGTACTGTATTCCTTCTTTTTATGTAACATCTTACCCTAGTTTTTATTCCGGTTGCTGTAAAGCTTTTTTAGGATGAAAGACATCGTGTAATTGCCAACATTGTTTTTTACTGGTTTTTTTTATATTCATTCCTTGGAATGATGTGGGAATTATCAATACTCTGATGTTTTTGACGGAGGAGCTTTGAGTTACTATGGTCTAGTAATTAGCACCCTCCTAAAAAAACATGCATTCTTAAATTGAAATATTGAAATCAGGGCTCAAGTTGGTTTAAATTTTAAAAATAGAGGAAAGGGAAATAAAAAAATACTTAAAACAGTATTAAAAAGGGTTGGTGTCACAGATTTTTTGGCATCAATCAAAAGTTGCTATTATTGAATATTATTTGATTAATTGCAATCGAATTCTTAAGCGTAATTTAATCAAAAATAAGGTGGCAAATAAAGGGGAAATCATAGTGTGTATTTGTCTAAATTTTTACTTTTTGAACGACTTGTTTTTTTAATTAAAACATTAAGTTATCTGCCAAATGAATCAACTACCAAAAAATTTCACCAAATTTGCTAAAACTAAAACCGAACTTAACCGAAACTAACTGAAATCTTGCATTGTAAGTGAATGTCTTGGGGGAAAAAGCGTTGGCGATAGGGCAATGAATTTAAAAATGAGTTTCTGAATGATGAATTTGAAATTTAATTTAAATGTGGAATTGCCATTTACTAACACACTAAACATTGAGTATTGGAAGATTTATTAGAAATGACGCTTAAAGTATTAATTATTGATGATAGTGACATTGTGTTGTTTTTGCACCAAGAGATTCTATCCGACAGTCAATTTACCACAAATCCACTCACCGCATTGAATGGACAAGTTGCACTCGATATTTTGCTAGATCAAGCAGAACCTGACACCCATTATCTACTTCTATTAGACATCAACATGCCCGTAATGGACGGCTGGATGTTGTTAGACTCATTGCAAAAACATCCCAATTTGCCAACTTATTCAGTAATAATGGTTACTTCTTCGATAGATACTCAAGACAAACGCAAGGCAAAGAATTATCCAAACGTTATTGGATTTTTTGAAAAACCGCTGTCTGGACAAAATTGCTTTGAGATGACTCAAATGCCTGCTTTAAAACGTTTTTTTGATAGCAGCAAATAGAAGTATTCTTGGTATTTTCCTGAAGAGTTACTGCATTAAAATTTTAGCCACAATTTTGTCAATTGGTAATTGAAAGTCATCCACTTTTAATTGTCTGCTGTGTATCCATCTAAACGATTGTGATTGTGTAGTTGAATCGATTGTTTGTTCAAATGAAAAGTCAAATGGCTTAGATGATATTCGTAAATTGATTGGTTCATTGATATTTACCCAATAATAGATAGAAATGATTTGCTGCTTGCTGTTAAAAGCAGATTGCTGAAAATAGTCAGTGGTATAAATATGTTCCCCGATTGTTACATCAAGATTTGTTTCTTCCTTGAACTCGCGTATCAAACAAGCCTTTGTGCCTTCGCCTACTTCTAAACCACCACCAATAAATTTCGTAAAGTATGCTCCTTTTATAAACTCGTCGCTTACTAAATACCCATTTATTTCACTTTTAACAACGCCATATACACGTATTGAAATAGAAGAGGGAGTACTATGATTGTCGTTCATGCGATTTTAAGAAGTATTAATTTAAAATATAGGGAATTTAATTACTAAAAATCTAGCGTTAATTTTGCTTTAATGCAAAAGAATGGTGAGTGATTGTAATAATTCAAGGAATTAGATTTCGTTTTGTTTACCCATTGCAGCTAATTTCATCTTGTGTGCTACATCGGCACCTAAATAGCGAGTAATTTGGTTTTCAATAAAATATATGACAGGAGTTAAAAGAATTGCCATTGTAAATTTATAGCAATAATTGACCAAACAAATAGCTAAAACAAGTTGCCAACTCCAATTTTTGCCAATTTTAAAAGCAATAAACAATACCACAAAACTGTCCACAAGCTGGGAAACGATTGTAGAGCCTGTTGCCCTAATCCATACCAATTTATCGCCAGTAATAGCTTTTATTTTGTGAAACACATAAACATCTACAAACTGGCTGATCAGAAAAGCAGATAGACTACCAACGATTATCCACATCCCTTGACCAAAGATGCCGGAAAAAGCTGTCTGCATATTTTCAATACCATTTTCCTTACCACTCCCAAACCAAAAATCAGCACCAGGTACTTTAATAGCGGTAAAAAACATGATAAAGGCATAACTTATAAGTACTACGGCAGTGTAACTAATTCTTCTAACAGCTTTTGGGCCGTAAAATTCATTTACTACATCGGTAATGATAAATTCCAATGGCCATAGCAATACACCACAGGTTAGGTTAAAAGACAAACTAGACTGACCTAGAATGGTAAAATTGACTGGTGCGATCCCCATCAATTTTTCAAAAGAAAAGATTTTACCTCCTATACATTCTGCTATTAATGCATTAGCAACAAAAAATGCAGTAATAGCAATGAAAAGTTTGGTGGGTTTGTCTGTAACAATGTTTGTAATCATCTATTTAATTTGTAGCGTGTTGAGTTACGAAATAATTATAGGTATGATAAAGGCAATAGCAACAAAAAAGTTCGGTAATGCAACATGAATTGTTTTACCAAAATGTGAAATATGCTTCGCAAATAAACAATAGAAAGTTAGACCACAATAACCAAGTTGGCGTAATTAGTTTCGTTTTTTTAATTAAAAAATAGAAGGAAACTAACTGTACTAAACAATTAAAAAAGAACGACACAGCAATGCCCAAAGTGGCAATAGTAGCATTAATGGGGTGGTTTTGGATGAAATCCTTCATTCTAGTAAGCATAAGGCAGTACAAAAACAGTAGATTGCAAATGAAACTCACCCTACTGATAAAAACATGAAAAAGGTTCATAAAATGTTATAAGCTACAAAGAACATTGAATTTGCATTATTTTGCCGCCCTTACATAAGAAAAGAAATGAAGCATTTTAATTGGAAACCACTTTTGCCACACATTGTAGCGTTTTTTACGTTTTTAATTCTTTCAGTAATTTACTGTAAGCCGGCATTAGAAGGTAAAGTAGTGGAACAGCATGACGTACAACAATGGAAAGCCATGGCCAACCAAAGTTTTGAATACAAAGACAAGAACGGACATTTTCCCCTTTGGACTAACAGTATGTTTAGCGGTATGCCAGCCTACCAAATAGCTATGGACAGTAAAGATCCTCCATATATAAGCATCGGATATTTCAATCAACTACTAACACTGGGACTTCCTAAACCTGCCTATTATTTGTTTCTATGTTGTTTAGGTATGTATTTTCTTTCTATTGTAGTAGGCGTAAATCCATGGTTAAGCATAGCTGGCGGAATAGCTTATGGATACTGCTCCTACAATGAAATTCTCATAACAGCAGGCCATGACACCAAGCTATTGTCAATGGCTTATGCACCTGCCATTTTGGCTTCTTTACAGTTGATTTTTAAAAAGAAGTATTGGATTGGTGGCATTATGTTGCTGATTTCTGCTACTGGTTTGTTTTGCCAAAGCCACCAACAGATTGCCTACTACACATTTTTAATGATAGGCTTTATGTCTATACCTTTTTTATTCGCCGCATTTAAAGAGAAAGATTTCAAACATATCGGATTTACCGCTTTGTTAAGTATAGTTTGTTTGGTTTTGTCTATATGCTTTGTAGCTAATAGTTATTTCCCCACATACGAGTATTCTAAGGAAACAATGCGTGGGGGCGGAAGTGGTTTAACGCTTGGTTCTAGTGACAAAAAGAATAAAACTGTAGGTGGGTTAGACAAAGACTATGCTTTCAGGTGGAGTTATGGAATCGGTGAAACACTAACATTGATTGTGCCAAATGCATTTGGGGGTGGTAGTTCCACACAGTTTGGCGAAGAATCTAAAGTGGCTAAATTATTACAAGAAAGTCAAGAAATACCACAACAGGCCATTCAGCAATTATACCAAGCGGCCTCTGCATATTGGGGCGATCAACCTGGTACATCTGGCCCAGTATATTTAGGAGCTTTTGTTTGTTTATTGGGATTGGCTGGATTTATCCTTTCTAAAAATTCAAACAAATGGTGGTTATTGTCCATTACAATAGCTGGAATAGTTTTGGCTTGGGGCAAAAACCTAGAAGCAGTAAATTATTTCCTGTTTGATTATTTGCCTTTTTACAAGAAATTCAGGGCACCTTCTATGTCGTTAGTTATGCCTCAATTGTCCATCACTCTAATGGCTACTTTGTTTGTTAATGAATTACTTACCTTTTTTGCAGCCAGCACAGATGTAGGAGTAAAAGAAACACAAGCCAAATTACTCAAACAGTTTTTAATCATAACAGGAAGTGTTGTTGCAATTTTATTTGCCTTCTACTTATTGGCAAGTTTTAGCAACGCTAACACTTTAGCACTAAGGAAAAACTTAGAAAATGCTTTTAAGGGAAATGATGCCTTCATTAAAAACTATATGCAAGCATGGGTAGCTGATAGAAAAGAATTGTATTTCAACGATATGTTGCGTACTTTAGGAATAATATTAGCGGCTGTAGGTGTCCTATTTATTTATGCAAAAGGCATAGTTAAACAACCGTTGGTCTTGGCTACATTTATTTTATTGGCTGTTATTGATTTGTTGCCCGTAGGTAGAAGATACTTTAAGGAAGAAAATTTTGTTGACGCAGAAACCTACGAATCAGCTTACCAAAAAACCGCTGCAGATGCTGTACTTGACAAAGACAGTAGTTTCTACAGAATTGTAAATCTAGCAGCATTTAATGGTCAAGGATACAGTGCGGATGTAGGCAACTCATTTAACGACGCAATTGCTTCTTACCACCATAATACCATTGGGGGTTATCATCCAGCCAAATTGTCCATTTACAATGATTTGATAGAACACCAACTGTATAAAAATATTCAAAATTGGGGGGGCAACCCAATGGCAAAGGATAGCTTTCCTGTATTAAACATGCTCAACATGAAGTATGTGATTGTGCCAAACCAAAGAGATCCTAAACAAACCCAAGCCATACCCAATCCCTACAATTTGGGGAATTGTTGGCTAGTAAAAGAGATAAAATTTGTAAAGAATGCTGATGAAGAAATGACCGCTATGGATAATTTCGACCCAGCTAAAACTGCAATTGTAAACGAAAGCTTTAAATCAGTTGTAGGGAATGTTCCAAATTTCGATAGCACAGCCTCCATAAAGTTCTTAGAAAATAAGAATGATTACATTAAATATGAAACCAATGCTACAAGTAATCAATTTGCGGTTTTCAGTGAGGTGTATTATAGCCAAGGATGGAATGCATATGTAGACGGAAAAAAAGTTGATTATGCCAAAGTAAACTACGTACTTAGAGGTATGGCAATACCGTCTGGAAAGCATACCATTGAATTTAAGTTTGAACCATACCTTGTTAATTTAGGCGAACAATTGTCCAAATATGCAGGCATACTGTCTGCCATACTGGTGTTGTTGTTTGGATTTTTAGAATGGAAAGAATATAAAAAAACTAATTTTTTAATTGCATAATTCAACGTTTAAGAAAAAGGAAGTACATACAAACTGTAAGTACTTCCTTTTTTAATTTTAAAACTAGTAAATTATACGAAATAGTCAATTGACTTTCGTGAATTGGATTTTTTAATAAAGCACAATAATAAAAATACTTTACTAAATTATTTATAACTCCATCATTTTGGATAGATTTATTCCGCACACTGACGAACTTGGTAATCTTTTACAAAAAAAGGCAGAACACCTTTATCAATTGATGCAAACCATACAGGTAGAAAAGCTTGGACTTTCCGAACATGGTACTGTATATTTCTTAGGTAGTCATTTTAAACGGTTATTCTTTTCTATACAAACTAGTGCGCACCTTTTATATAACAGTATCAAACTAAGCAATCGAAAAGTAGAAGAGGTAATCATAATGGATTATGGTGCTGGAATCGGCAGTTTGTATCTTCTAGCCAAAATGATTGGGTGCAAAAAGGTCATTTATAATGATATTCTGGAAGAATGGAAGCAAAATGCATTATTAATCGCCGCAGCAATTGACATTGATGTAGATGAATATTTAGTGGGAAATATTGATGATACACTTGTTGAGTTAGAAGTGAAAAACATAAAATGCGATATTATCACCTCAAGGAACGTGATAGAGCACATTTATCAACTGGATGCTTATTACCTTGCAATCATTAAATTTCAACCACAAGCGATTGTTTATTCTTCTACTACTGCTAATTTTTATAATCCAGCTATGAATTTGCAGCATGTGCTGCATCATACTAAAACGGAAAAAATTTATCGTTCGCTACGATTTACGTTTATACAATCCACATTTCCACATCTTACAGCAGAAACAGTTACAAAATTGGCGAAGTGGACTCAAGGTTATGAATCATCACTTTTGATAAAGGCAGTGGAAGATTTTGAAAAAATTGGTCAAATACCAGCAAAGCAATACTATTATACTAATACTTGTGATTATCGCTATGGGGTTTGGGCAGAGAACTTATTGCCTTATTCCATACATAGGCAAATGATAGAAACATCTGGTTATACAAGTCTTATAGAACCTGGATTTTGGGATACGCATTACCAAAAAGGGTGGCTAAACTTATTAGGAAAACTATGTAATAGTATTATGGGTATCCACAAAAGCATTGGGTTTTTGCTGGCTCCTTTTATTTACGTAGTGGCTGTGCCAGAACAAAATAAATAACTATACAAGTGGAAAGAATTAAAATACTCTCAATCGTTTCTTATTCAATTTTACCCTACTACAGTGGCGGCCAAAAATCTATTGCTCAGTTTAATGAGTTTTTAGGGGAGCAATGTGATTTAACTTTAGTAACAACTAGTAATACTGATTCCATTTTAGTAAAAAACTATAAGTTGCTAGCTTGGATGAAAGATAGTCCGCTCAAATTTTTCCAAGTCTCTTTAATTATTCGTTTGAAAAAGCTAATTAAAGCAGAACAAATTCAATTTATTATGCTGGAGCATCCATATATGGGGTGGCTTGGCTTGATTTTGCGATTTTTGTGTCGAGTACCGTTAATCATTCACACACATAATGTAGAATATCTACGATTCAAATCAATTGGTAAATTTTGGTGGCCAATATTAATGTGGTACGAAAAGTGGATACTAAAAAGTGCGGATAAAGTATTTTGTATTTCCGAGGAAGATCGACTCTATTTTGTTGAACAATTTGGTGTTCAACAAAACAGATCAACAGTAATTACTTTTGGGATACCACAAAATGGGATACCAAAAGACAAAAGCGTAGCTGCCAATACTGTCCGCCAAATGCATCAAATAGCACAAGATACTACCATTATTCTTTTTAATGGATCACTGCAATACTTGCCTAATTCGCAAGCAGTACAAGACATTGTTAGTGAAATTAATCCTAGACTGCTAGCTGTTAAGAATTTGAACTACATCATTGTCATCTGTGGAATGGGACTGCCTGCCCGTTTTAATGATTTGAAGGCTTATAATGATAAACGTATCTTATATGCAGGTCTTGTTCCTGATATAGAATTGTATTTCAAGGCTGCGGATATTTTTATCAATCCAGTATTAAGCGGCGGTGGTATTAAAACTAAATTGGTAGAAGCTCTTGGGTATAATACTACCGTAGTCTCTACTGAAACAGGAGCAAACGGGTGCGACAAGCACGTTAGTGGTCAAAAGTTAATAACCGTAAAAGACTTTGATTGGGAAGCTTTTACAAGTGCCTTAGTTGCTATTATTGGCCATCCAGCGGAAACTCCTTCGGAATTTTATGAACGCTATTATTGGGGGAGCATCACAAAAAAAGCATTGTTAAATCTACCTAAGCCTTTTGCCTAGCGTATGGAGAAGAAGATATTTTATGGCATACCTACTATACTCTTTTCCTAGATAAATAATGCAGAAAACCAAAAAATAAATACCAGAACCTTTTCGTTCTTTCATGATAATTAGCTCATTTTTTATCATAGTTATAATCAATCCTAATTGTTTGTTTTTATTGGTACTTCCGTTGTTGATGTGTACGATGGTAGTGTCAGCGAAAAAGTAGGACGAAAATCCTTTTTGTTGAAATTGGTAGCACCACAACTGATCTTCTCCATACATAAAAAATCGCTCATCTAACTTTCTTCTTGGAAATTGGTTGAGAATGGATTTCGGAAAGATCATAAATGCACCATTTACCCAATCGCAAAATGTGCTAAAGTCCGTTTTAAAATACTTACCCATCATCAATTTTGCTCGTTTTTGATAGGGCAAAAACGTCAATATAATCCGAAATAAATCAAGTAATTCCCAACGGATACTTCTGAACATTCTTGCACTGTGTTGTACTTTGCCATCTTCATATACCATTCTTACTCCCAAGGCTCCAATGTTTGGTTTACCTTTTAATATAGTGCATGCTTGCGATATACTATCCTCCACTAAATAGGTATCACTATTTAATAGTAAAATAAATTCCCCAATAGCCTTTTCTATTCCCCAGTTATTTCCTTTTGCAAAACCACCATTCACAGTACTTTTTACCAAAGTAATCGTTGGAAACTTTTCTAGAAATTCATCAGGATTACATTCCTTAGAAGCATTGTCTACCAATATAACCTCATAATCTACCCCCTTTGTATGTTCGATGATACTTTTTATACATTGGCAAGTAAGGTGAAAAGTATTGTAATTGATGATGATAATAGATACTAACAATGATGCTTTGATTTACAGTATTGGTTTGGCATACACTTTTTTAAACCAAACAAATAGGGTTCTAGTGATGAGATTACTATCCACAAATTGAGCCAGTCGCACACTAGCCAGCCGATTACTCTGGTAGTTACTTTCTTTTAGTAATTGTTTCGATAATATTTGTGTGTTTTCTAAGAATTGCTTTACCGTGAGTAATGATTTTTTTCTAGAAGTATTTCTTAATAATCGGTGGCTAAGCCCCTTCACGTAATAATCTAAATAGATTCCACCGTAACGTTCTATGGCAATTTCATATAATGGAGAGGCTGATCGAAGCGTGGCAAGAAATTCGATGAACATGAAGAAAGCTCTTTGAAATTTATCGTCAGATGAGCTAGTGGTTGCACTTTGATGCAACCTAAAAGAAAAGCATTGTACAAAAGCTGTTACCTTAAATCCTTTGCCAGTTAATAGAATCCACAATTCAAAATCTGCATACAGTAAATTAGGGTACCTAGTTGGAATGCCTCCTATGGAATCATAATCTGTAGCACGCATAACAAAACCAGTACCCATGCAATCTATCATGCTACATAAATAATGGCTTAAAAATTCATGTGGTTGCTGAACACAATCCATCGGCTTACAATTTCTTATGGTATTGCCAGCTGCATCAATATAATTAAAGTGGGTAGTAAATAAAGAAGCGGTTGGATGTTGTTTTATTAGTGTATCTATAGTAGCTAAAAAATGGGGTTCTAAAAGATCATCATGCCCAATAAGGGTGATAAACTCATTTTTATCTACTGAAGTAATTCTTTTCCAATTTTCTTCAATCGTTAAATCCTTTGATGAAAGATGTATTGTAATTCTTTCATCATGTAGTTTTTCCAGCCAATCTATCGTTCCATCCTTACTGTTGTTGTCTAAGATGATGAGGTTGAAATCTTGAAGGGTTTGAGATAAAATACTGTTTACACAGTCCTTTATGTAATTGCCTCCATTGCGTACAGGGAGTATTACTGAATACTTTTTTGGTTGAGTATCTATAGCTATCATGTTGATTTTTTCACCATTTTCAGTTTCTCATTATTGCCCCAAAAGTACATGGGTTCATAATCTGGATAGGGGTAATAACCTAGATTCAAGGTTAAGTTCGCTTTTTTCTCTGCTAGGTATTGTTCGACCAATTCTTTCACTGATATTGGATTTCCACTAGCACAATTGATAATGCCCCTAACTTCTTTTTGTAATGCAATTGATACAATATGGTCTGCTACTGCTTCTACTGGCAAAAAATCCCTTATTTGAGCACCACCACTCATATTAAACTGACCATCCCCGTTTTCAATGGCGTTATCTAACTGCGAAAAAAGTGATTTTTGATTTTGTCCTTTACCATACATGTAAAACAATCTAACCCATTTTAGTGTGTATGAGTTTTCGTTACCTAACATCTCTAAAAACTTCCGCAATGTATCTTTTGCTAACCCGTATGGATTATCTGGTAATGTAGGTTGTAATTCGTGTAAACAACCTTGTTGCATCCCATACTCAAAACAGGTGCCAGTAACTGTAATATCGTTAGCACCATTTATTACTAAGTTTTTTAAAAAACGATAGTGCCGCATTAAATTGACCTCAATATGAATAGCAGATTTATAATTTGGTAAGCCATCCCAGGCTAAATGAATAATACTATCAGGCGATTGGAAATATTGAAAATAGTTAGTGTTTTCCTCCAAGTTTTTTAAATCGAAGGGTATGTAGGTAACCCTTGAAAACCAGCTTTTTTGTTTTGCCGTCTCCATGTTAGTAGAGGTAGCAATCACTTGATGCCCTTTCTCCAAAAGTGCCGCCACAACATAGCCTCCAATAAATCCTGTTGCTCCAGTAACCAATACTTTCTTCATAAGCCAAGCCATATTATTGCAATAGATTATTATCCGCTTAATCCAAAATAGTTTCTACCGTGGGAATTGGTACAACAAATCTGCCCCCCCAATCTGCGATATAAGCCAACTGCTTTGTGATTTCTTCCTTTAGATTCCAAGGTAAAATGAGTACATAATCTGGTTTTTCTATTCTGAGTACATTTTCGTCCACAACTGCAATGTGGCTGGCGGGTAATAATTTACCCTGTTTGTGCGGGTTTGCATCCACTACAAAATCAATTAAGTCGTTTTTTATGCCACAATAGTTTAATAGTGTATTTCCTTTAGCAGCCGCACCGTAAGCCGCCACTTTTTTATTGGCTTTCTTTTGTTCTAACAAGAATGCCCACAAGTCAAGTTTCACTTGAAAGGCTTTCTGCTGAAATCCTTCATAATATTCAAGATTAGTAATTCCTTTTTCGGTTTCTTTTTGGAGTAAAGCTGCTACATTAGAGGATATCAATTTGCTATCATCTTCCACATGTTTGGCATAGATTCTTAGTGAACCACCATGAGTGGGTAGTTCTTCCACATCAAATAAGCTTAAACCCTGCGCAGCAAATATTTGCTGCACCGTGTAAAACGATAAATAAGAAAAGTGTTCATGATAAATGGTGTCAAATTGGTTCTTGTCTACCAACTGCATTAGGTGAGGGAATTCCATGGTAATAACACCATTTCTCGCTAAGATAATTTTCATACCCCCTACGAAATCATTTATATCTGGCACGTGTGCTAATACATTGTTGCCCAATAATAAGTCGGCTTTAATTCCCTCGCTTATCAATTGATTAGCCAATCGCACACTAAAGAAATCAACTACACTTTTTATTCCTTTTGCAAGAGCAACTTCTGCTGTATTGGAAGTTGGTTCTATACCAAGAACGGGAATACCTTTTTCTTTAAAGTATTGTAATAAATAGCCATCGTTAGAAGCTATTTCTATCACTTGCGAGGAGGTTGAAAACCCAAAACGATTCACCATTTGTTCGGTATATGCTTTCGCATGGGCTAACCAACTGGTTGAATAGGAGGAGAAATAAGCATAATTGCTATCAAAAATGGCATCACTTTTTTTGTATTCATCTACCTGAACCAAGAAACATTGATGACAGGTATATACTTTTAATGGATAAAATGTTTCTGGTTCGTTCAATTGCTCCTTAGAAATAAAAGAATTAGAAGCGGGTGAATTAAACAGGTCTATAAACACATGGGTAAGCTCCGTTTTACAAAATCTACAGTTCACTTATTAATTATTGATTTGGAAAAATGCACAATTGTAAAGTCAATGATTGCTACAATTGCTAAGCTGCCGAAAATAACGACTTAAAGTTTAAGTAGTAAAAAGCAAATTTTCTTTGAACATGTAAATGTGCTAAGTTAATTAGACCACCCATGTAGTGATAGCATGTTGTTTTGGTTATTGGGCTTAGGTCATCTACAATATTGGTTAATGCTACTTGGTCATTTAAGTGTAGATAAAAGTATCCCTCTTTCTTCATTCCATTGTTTAGTGTAATTGTCTTTATTTTTAAGAAAATCGGTTTTTAAGTTTACTAAGGTTTCAATAGGGCTATTGTATAGTTTGCTATTTTTTTGGTTGGGTAATAGTAGGTAGTCATTTTTTTGGCAATAATCGGTTACTAAATTGATTACGGATACGTATGTATCTATATTTGTTTTTAGGAATAGAATAATATTCTTTCCAAAACTTGCTTGCATTGATTCGGCAACAGCCCAATCTTGATTAGGTGCGTAGTTTGATTTTGCAATACAGCAATATTTGTGTCTTAAATAACCCACATAATAAACAATGGAAGCTTCCTCGAATTTATTTGCCTCCAATAATTGTGAAGCTGATGAATAGTATTCCATTGGAAGTAGCTTGTCGAGTTGTTTTAATTTACTGGTCAACGCATTATCCAGTATTAAATGTTTGCCTAGTTTGTTGATGGAGTCTGCTTTTTTATAGAAAGCCTGATAGTCTTGATTCTTTCCTTTTTGTCCAACACAAGTATGAATGGTTAAGAACAATATTATTACTGTAGCTAAATATTTCAATGGTATAAAATTAAATTATGAGAGGTTTAGTTTACATACTTATAAAATGGAATTGCGCTGTTAACTAAGCAGATAACCGAAGTATATAATTGCAATACTGCTACGATTTTATCCATAAGCCAAATTAATAAGCTTCAGCATAAGGTTTTGCAGCAGAAATTATCAAAAATGTAGTTCTAATTCCAAATATCTTCTAATGAACAAACTATGATTTGGAAATCTCATTTATTTGTTTAGGCGTCTTAGCTTTGGAAATAAGTTTTCTTAGATAACGAATCAGATAGGTTCACCTAAAACCTGTAACCTATCACTCACCACTACTATTTCACCAAAATAAAATCAGGTTGCTTTTCTGCCACTTTCACTTTGCCTTCTTTGTCAAAATCTATTTTAATGATGCCCGGTTTTTCACGCCAAGGAGCATTGGCATCATCGCCAAAAAAGCAAGTAAACCAATCCCCGTTTTTCGCTTTGAAAAACTTTGTTCCGCCATTGCATGGTACCGATTCGTGTCTTAAAGTATAAGGGCCTCTAATGTTTTTAGACATTGCCAAACACATAGAATAGCGTTTCTCATATTTATCAGTAGAGCCCAAGTAATAAATGCCATTTCTTTTAAAAAGCGTAGCCCCTTCAAAACCCAATTGATTTGTTTTTATAGTATCCCTTCGATGGTTGGGATTGGTATCATTATCTATTAATTCCACTTGAATAGGTTCACCATCAAAGTCGCTTAAATCATCTTTCATACGATATATTTTATCTGCTGGGCCTTGTACAAAATATACTTTGCCATCTGTGTCCTCAAACAAACTTGGGTCAATTAAAAATGATGCAGGTATAGGGCCAATTCCCCCAAGCAAAGGTTTGTTGGGATTTGTTGCATGAACATAAGGGCCTTCGGGTTTGCCGGTAGTACTCTTTAAAATAGAAATACCTCCCGGAGGCATACTCAAGCAGATGTAATAATTGTGGTGGATATAGTGCAACTCAGGCGCCCAAATTGCCCTAACAGGTTTCTTTCTATCGCGCCATTGTTTTTCCCAACCACCATCTTTTTCAATGCTCCACACCAATCCCAAATAATCCCAAGTTTTCAAATCTTTCGACCTGTATAATTCCACCCCATCATTGTAATTCCAAATATTGTCGCCAGTAGAACCTGTTAAATAGTAATTGCCATCACCCCCCAAAATGATTACTGCATCACGCATATGTACATCCCAAATAGGTTTGATGTGTGGAATCAATCCACTTTTCCAAACTTGACCGCTTGCATATTTAGCTCTTTCATTTTCTGTAAGGAATTTACCGCTACACATTCCCCCAAATCCATCACCCACCACAGGTTTTCCTGCACCCGAAATACCAGCACCCGTTATATGAACAGAGTCAATCTGAGCCTTTGTAAATGATTTTGCCGCCCAAATTTGCACCTGAGCATTTGCGGTATTGTACAAACAAAGCACAAGTAAGATAAAAGCAGTTCTAATTAATTTCATAAAGCCCATTTTATAATCTTATCAAAAAAGAAAAAAATCCATAACTAACCACTAACCACTAATTCCTATTTCTTTCTCGGTGACCAAGAAGGCACATCACTCACTCTAAGCGTTGGCTCTCCTTTTAAATAACCAATCTTAGTGAGAAATCTATCTCCCGCAACAATTGCATTCACCACTGCCTCTTCTGATGCAGTATAGTTTGGCACCACAAAAGCATGACGAGTTTCTGGAAGCAATACCAATTCACAAGAATTACCTGCCTTCTTCATCGCTTCAGTAAACCGTATAGATTGTTCCGCAGGAATTACTTTGTCGTTCAACCCATGAAGAACAATACAAGATGGTTGATTTGCTTTCACATAGAATAATGGAGAAAACCGCTTTGCCATCTGCCAATCCGATGCCTTTATACTAGCAGAATCCAACGATTTTATATCCGCAACAGTTTGTTTCAGCACATTTTTCATCAACGGATACAACGACATATCCACACATGGATTATACAATACCATTGCATTGGGTTTGGCACTAAAAGCAAGATTATCTGTTGGGTCATCAAAGCCTAATTCACCATCCATTGTGCCCAAGCAAGCCGCCAAATGTCCGCCCGCCGAATCGCCAAGAACGATAATTTGGTCTGGATCAACATTCAATTCCTTGGCATGAGCCCGAATAAAACGAATGGCCGATTTGCAATCTGCCAAACATTCCGCAAGTCCCGAACCCTGATACTTCACCAACCGATATTCAATACTAAAACCCACTGCATTGCGCAATGCAAAATATTTAGCATGAGGGAAAAAGGTTTTGGCATCTCCGCCCGACCACCCACCACCATGAATCCAAATAATAGCAGGATATTTTTTGCCAGGTTTTGCACCAGCAGGTTTGCTGTAATATATTTTTAAGGAAGTGTCCTTGGTTTGTTTAACCACCAATTCCTGCATAGCAGGCGATGGCTCTATTAAGGTTTTGAGGGTAATGGTATCAGATAGGGTAGGGGAAACCGTTTTTATTTGGGTGGTGGCTTTACCTACAATTAAAACAAGTAAGGCAGTAGAAAATAGAACCAATATATTTTTCATAAAGCAATTATCGTTTTTTAATTATTCCCATAAACTATGGTGGGAATATGAATCGGGTAAAAATAAGGTAAGTAACAAGCATGAGTCTGCCCTAAGTGCCTAAAACTTGCTTTTTAGTTGAAAGTTAATGTAGTTTTACTTATTATATATTGGTTCTATTGTAGAATTTGAATGAGTTAAATGTGCTTAAGCAGTTTTATGGCAATTTTAAAAAAAAACTTTCGCAAAACTTCTTAGCGCATAAAAATTAAAATCAAGTGGTATAAGGTTGATAAAGATGGGCTTGACAGAGAAGGCTTTACTGGACTGATAAATACGATATCTCTCAACAATTTACTATACACAGCTCATTCTATAATTTTTCGATATCGTCCTTTGTTAGTCCGGTCAGCTTGATGATATCTTCCACTTTTAGTCCCATTTGTTTTGCAGATTTTGCAATTTCTAGTTTTCCTTCCAACTTTCCTTCCAACTTTCCTTCTAGTTTTCCTTCATCAAAAGCTGTGTCTATTACACCTTTTAAGTCTCTGTAGATTTTCAAACTGTTTTCGTAATTTATCATTTCGGCTTGTCCAAATTTGGCAAGTTCAGCTTTCGCAAAAGCTTGATTAAAAACTTCATCAGCAATAATTGCTGGTATTGACTGAAAATCTTCCAAGTGTTTGATAAAGTAAAGCCATTTGTCCAAACGTGTTTCAAGCTCCGTTTCTGTTCGCTTGAAATTGGGCATTTCTAGATAAATGAAAGTCAATTTATCGTAGAATGTTTTGCCATGCTGGTTTTTTAGTTTTATGGTATGTACCACTTCGTTTTTTTCCAATTCGGTTTCATAGTCGTTGAACGTGAAGTCTAAAATTCCAATGCAATACACAGCT
>JAIXOJ010000069.1 GCA_027486835.1 Chitinophagaceae bacterium | reverse complement strand
GAGCATAATTCGCATTTGAGATGACAGAAATTAAATTATCACGAGCATAATTCGCATTTGAGATGACAGAAATTAAATTATAACGAACATAATTCGCATTTGAGATAATAGAAATTAAATTATAACGAGCATAATTCGAATTTGAGATGACAGAAATTGAAATATAACGAGCATAATTCGCATTTGAGATGGCAGAAATTAAATTATAACAAGCATAATTCGCATTTGAGATGATAGAAATTAAATTATAACGAGCATAATTCGCATTTGAGATGACAGAAATTAAATTATAACGAGCATAATTCGCATTTGAGATGATAGAAATTAAGTTATAACGAGGATAATTCGCATTTGAGATGACAGAAATTAAATTATAACGAGCATAGTTCGCATTTGAGATGACAGAATTTGTGTTATAACGAGCATGATTCGCTTTAAATTACCCTTTAATTATGATTCAATGCCTGTTGCACAAGGTTCATTTTACTTGAATAATACTTATTATTCCTTGACGTTTTGTTCATTACTACAAAATATGGAACAAAGATTTTCTTGGTGCTGGTCATTTTACCATAACTCATCCACTCGCAATATAAATAGGCGGTAATAGGCTAAACTGGTAATGGTTATTTGATTCTTCATCCTACTTTATGTTGTTGTTTGTTAGGTATTTGCTGTAGGCTAATTGTCACCGAACAACTGACAACAACATCTTCGCAAACTAAAGTTGAAAACATCTTCTCACAAAAATCACCTTTATTTTTTGTGGGCAAATACCAAGTTCATACAACTATATTGTTTTAAAATTTGGTTCATTCCTTTGTTTTGAGCATATTTATCGCAAAATATTCGTTGTATGCAAACATTTTCAATAGCCATTCATGGCGGCGCAGGTACTATTTTGAAGGAGGATATGACACCCGAATTAGAAAAAGCATACTTGCAAGGTTTGCAAGATGCAGTAGATGCTGGGTACGCCGTGCTGGAGCAAGAAGGGAGTGCAGTAAATGCTGTAAAAGCCGCCATTGTTGTGCTGGAAGATAATATGCTGTTTAATGCTGGAAGAGGAAGCGTGTTTACCAAAAAAGGGGTGCAAGAAATGGATGCTGCCATTATGGATGGTGCAGATTTAAGTGCTGGTGCCGTGGCGGGAATCCGCAATGTGCGCAATCCTATTGAACTTGCAACAGAAGTGATGCGCAACAGCAACCATGTTTTTCTGAGCGGAAAAGGTGCCAATGATTTTGCCATTAAACAGGGCATCAAACTGGAGCCAGAGGAATATTTTTATTCCCAATTTAGGTACGACCAATGGAAAGCCATTCGCGATAGCGATAATTATTCCTTAGACCATACACACCACCAAATTGAGGAATTGATGCGGGATAAAAAATTTGGTACGGTTGGAGCGGTGGCTTGTGATGCAAAAGGAAATATTGCTGCAGCAACCAGTACAGGGGGCATGACCAACAAAAAATACGGTAGGATAGGAGATAGCCCCATTATTGGAAGCGGCACCTATGCCAACAACCACACCTGCGCCATCAGTTGTACCGGTCATGGTGAATTGTTCATCAGGAGTGTGGCGGCTTATGATGTAAGTTGCTTAATGGAATACAAAGGCATGAGCCTAGCCGAAGCAATGAACGAGGTTGTACATAAAAAATTGATTGCTATCGGTGGTGAAGGGGGAATGATAGGCGTGGATGCACAAGGCAACTACGCGCTTATTTTCAACAGTGCTGGCATGTATCGTGCCGCTAGAAAAAGCACAGGGGAGTCTGAGATTAATATTTACCTATAGAGGCAGCGGTGATTTTCCTCAGTTCAAGCCATTTAATTGAGGAATCAAACTGTTTTTCAGGCGCTTGTGATTGGTTGCTGAAAAGTAGGGTTATTGATAATAGTTCATTGTATTCAATTGGAACTACAGCAATTGCTATAGTTGAATAAAAAAAGGGGGTGGGTAGAAAATTATCTACCCACCCCTTTTTGTTTATTAAGCCACCCTATCTAGCATCTGCCATGTCTGGAATAGCTTCCACTTGGTACGCACCAGCTACCAGTTTTGCCTTCGTTTCACTAAATGCTTTCAAAGTCTGTTCAATATCCTCATCGGTATGTGCTGCTGTGGGAATAAGGCGGTAAATGATATGCCCTTTTGGAATAACTGGATATACTACAATTGAGCAGAAAATATGGTAGTTCTCCCTCAAATCCATCACCATAGCCGTAGCTTCTTCCACACCGCCCTTCATATAAATAGGTGTAACCACACTATCTGTTTTTCCAATATCAAATCCCCTTTCTTTCAATCCTTTTTGCAGTTTCAAAGCATTAGCCCATAATTTGGCTTTCAGTTCGGGTTTGGTTCGCAATAAATCCAAGCGTTTTAAATTGCCAATTACAAAAGGCATGGGCAAACTCTTCGCAAATATTTGTGAACGGATGTTGTAGCGAATAAAATCGATTATAACCCTTGGTCCAGCTAAAAATGCACCGATACTGGCCATTGACTTAGCAAATGTGCTGAAATACAAATCTATCCCATCTTGACACCCTTGTGCCTCACCTGCACCCGCACCGGTTTCTCCCAAAGTGCCAAATCCGTGCGCATCATCCACCAACAGGCGAAACGAATATTTTGATTTTAAGGCTACTATCTCTGTTAATTTTCCTTGATCCCCAGCCATACCAAAAACACCCTCAGTAATCACCAGAATACCACCCGAGCCTTGTTTGTCAATTAAAGCGGTTGCCCTTTCTAGCTGTTTTTCGCAATCTTCTAGGTCGTTATGTTTATATACATATCGATGTCCGGGATGCAAGCGCAAACCATCAATAATACAGGCATGGCTCTCAGCATCATACACAATTACATCATGCCTTCCACAAATAGCATCAATGGTACTCATGATACCTTGATACCCATAATTCATCAGAATCGCATCTTCTTTTTGCTCAAAAGCAGCTAATTCTGCTTCAAGTTGTTCGTGGAAATTGCTGTTTCCGCTCATCATGCGTGCGCCCATGGGACTGGCTAAACCGTAAATTTCAGTAGCTTCTGTATCCGCTTTACGCACTTCGGGATGATTGGCTAGCCCCAAATAATTATTCAAGCTCCACACAATCATTTCTTTACCCCTAAACTTCATTTTATTGCCAATTTCCCCATCTAGTTTTGGAAAGGCAAAATAGCCATGCGCACGCTCTCTGTGTTGCCCAATTGGGCCATAATTCTTTACTAACCTGTCAAAAATATCTGCCATAATTTATTATTATACTGCTTTAAACCTTTACTCCTCTAATTGAATGTGTCGCGAAAATAAGTGAATTGCCACCTGGTGTTTCTACTGTTGGAATAATCCATCGAGTACCAAGTTTTGCTTCATTAAACTAGGTTGTACCAATAAATCGGCCTTCAAAAGTGATTTTCCGCACGCTGTATTTCCAATTATTTTGTTATTAATTACAATCTTTCAAATACACCCGCAATTCCCTGACCACCACCCACGCAAGCCGTTACCATTCCATATTTTTTTTGGGTACGAGCCAAGTCGTTGATTAACTGAACGGATAATTTGGCACCAGTGCAACCTAAAGGATGTCCTAATGCAATTGCCCCTCCGTTAATATTCACAATTTCGGGGTTCAATTTTAAGGTGTCAATAACGGCCAAACTTTGACTGGCAAATGCCTCATTCAGCTCAATTAAATCAATATCGTTCATGGATAAATTGGCTTGTTGGAGTGCTTTTGGTATTGCATAAATAGGCCCGATTCCCATAATTCTTGGTGGAACGCCAGCATTGGCACAAGAAACCAACCTTGCAATTGGTGTAACGCCAAGGCTTTTCACCATTCTTTCACTCATCACCACAACAAATGCTGCACCATCACTAGTTTGGCTACTATTGCCCGCAGTTACCGTTCCTCCCACGGCAAAAGCTGGTTTTAACTTAGTAAGAGCCGCCAGAGTGGTATCGCTTCTTACGCCTTCGTCTGTATCAATTGTGATAGTACGATTACTTTTTTTACCCGTTCCGTCCACAAATACTTCTTCTACCTGAATGGGGAGGATGCCACTTTTAAAATACCCATTATCCAAAGCATTTTTTGCTTTTTGGTGCGATTGCAATGCAAACGAATCCTGCTCCTCTCTAGAGATATGGTATTCTTTACTTACAGCTTCAGCGGTTAAACCCATGTTGAGAAAATAATCGGGTTCTTCATTGGCAATTGCATAGTTGGGCGTGGTTTTCCATCCTGTAAATGGTACCAAACTCATACTTTCTGTTCCACCTGCAATGATGCAATCGGCCATTCCGGACCTTATTTTAGCGGTTGCAATGGCAATGCTTTCTAATCCGCTAGCGCAATATCGATTAATGGTAACGCCTGGAACTTCAATGCCCAATGCCCTTGCGGCAATAATACGCCCAAATTGTAAGCCCTGCTCTGCTTCTGGAACGGCATTGCCTACCACTACATCATCTACTAGTTTTACATCTAGTTGTGGCAATGTTCCTACCAATCCTTTGATTAATTGGATAGCCAAATCATCGGGTCTTACAAATCGAAAACCCCCTTTTTTGCTTTTGCACACCGCTGTGCGAAAACCGGCTACGATAAAAGCATCTTGCATGGAAAAAAATATTTTGGAGTTAATATAGGTTATAGCAAAATCAATTAGTATTTCAACGTCTGGTTAGTTTGATTGCAACAATGTAACGACTCTATTTAGCCGTTCTTGCCAAGGATGTAGCACCACACCAAAAGCAGCTTCAATACTGCTTAAATCCATCGCAGAATATGCGGGACGCTTGGCAGGGGTGGGGTAATCAGTAGTTGGTATGGGTAATACATTGCAAGGAAGGACAGCAGCTTCCTTAATAGCCACTGCGAAATCGTACCAAGAAATAATGCCGGTGTTGCTATATTGGTAAATGCCAAATTGGTCATTGCCATTTGCCACTTGAGCGATGATATGGAGAATGGCGGAAGCTAAATCTGCCGCATAGGTAGGACACCCCACTTGATCTGCTACCACCTTTAATTCAGGTCTTTGCGCCATCAGGCGAAGCATGGTTTTTACAAAATTATTTCCATGGGTGCTATAAACCCATGAAGTTCGGATAATGATGGTTTTAGGATTGTTTTTCAACGCCAACTGTTCCCCTATTTCTTTTGTTTTTCCGTAATAGTTCACGGGAGAAGTTTCCTGATAGGGTAAATAGGGGCTTTTGCCGTTTCCATCGAATACGTAATCAGTAGAAATGGTGATAAATAAGCAATCAAGTTTTGCACATTCCTCCGCCAAAACGCCAACACTTGTGGCGTTGATGGACAATACTAATTCTTGCTCTGTTTCTGCTTTATCTACCTGCGTATAAGCCGCACAATGGATAAAATATTGGGGTTGGTAGTGTGTAAAAAAATCTGGGATGGATGCAGGATTGCTCAAATCTAATTCATCTACATCCACAAATTTGAACTGGTATTGAGAAGCTAATGTTGCAGACAATTGGGTGATTTCCCATCCCAACTGACCATTTTTTCCTGTTACAACAATTAGGGGCTTTGGCATATAAGTTAGTAATTTAATGTTGAAAAGGAGGCAAATGTAATCTATTGACTATGGCAAAGCTTTAATTCTTCGTAAGCAGAGGTTAGGGGTCGTTGAGCGGTTTATTCTTGATTGATAACAAGCCAAGCTGTATAATTAATTAAGTAACTAAGATTTATCAATTTGAAACGAATTGAACAATGATGCACCATTTGATTTTCAAAACGAAAAAAAAGGCTGATGTCTCGATTATGAAGTGACACCAGCCTAATAAAAATTAAATTAGCAACTGAATTAATTGTAGCTGTTGTAATTGATGGCTACAACGGGAATATCGCTGTGGAAAGCCAGTTTTTTTGTGTGATTTTCTAAGAATAAAGTTTCTACTAAGTCATGTTTTTTTGGAATTACCAGAACTAGCTTAATAACTTTTTCGGTTACAAAGTCACTAATTGCACCAGCGAAATCTTTACTCTGAACAAAATTAAATTCAGGTTGAAGACCAGGGAGCCAGTCTAAAAAGGCGATAGCACCAGGGTGATTTACATCCACCGAATCTTGATCGTTTTCTGCAACATGCAAAATGAAAAACTCCGCTTGAGTTGCGTTTACTAAATCTATAATCGGTCCAAAAGGCGTAGATAATTCTACATCAACAAAGTCGGAAGCCAATAAAATGCGGTTAACATGGCTGTATTCAGCATGACCTGGAACTATAATTACAGGTACGCTTGCATCTCTTGCGATAGAAGTAGCATTGCTGCCCACTAATTTTTCTTTAAGGACGCCACCACCAGTAATACCCATTACTATTAAATCAGCAGCTACTTCTGCTACCACTGTATTGATATTGCTATCAAGGCTACCGTATGTAGCTACAATTACTACTTCAATTCCAGCAGGAATTTGATCCACCAAGGTTTCCTTAAAATCGTACACCAATTGTTCTGCATTTTGTTGTTCGGCTTGATAGTCAACAGTAACACCTGTGGGAGTGATCAAATCGGATGATACATTCAACTGGGCAAAATAGGAATGGTATAATACAATTTTTGTAGCTCCTATTTGTTTACCAAAACCAAAAGCATACAATACCGCATTTTTTGCAACCTCAGAAAAATCAATCGGGACTAAAATCGTTTTCATAATTCAAAATAATTTAGGCCGCTAAGATGCGAATGTTTTTTTAATCAGGCTGCTGATTATGCTCAATTATTTTGATGATTTAGGCACAAACCCCATGATTTGAACGAAGGAAAAAGAAAGTTCTTGCTTTAGTTCAAAAACAAAAAATATCTTCACGCCGTTTAGGCCATTGGATACGTACCATCTTTTTTTAACCCCACGCACCTTTCCTTACGCTTAACCACAAATGGAAATGCCTTAGTTTGGGTTGTTTCCCCTGTTGATTCTGGTTTGTTTTCTTTAACGATTGATTGTTTTATTTTTATGAATAATGCTGCTGCAAATGCCATTCCCGAACATATTTTACATCACTACAGAAAGATAGAGGATGAATATCAACGGAACTTACAGGTTTATCAGTCACTTTTTTATCAAAATCCAGATGCAGTTTTTTCATTAGACTTGAATGGAAAGTTTGTAAGTGCGAACAAAGCGATGCTGCAAAAATGCGAGTGTACACTTCCTGAATTATTAAACTTTGAATTTAGAAATTTCGTTCATCCAGATTATTTGGCGCTGATTAATACTTATTTTACAGAAGCCAAAAAAGGGATAATTAAGAAATTTGAGATTAAGATTGTTAATACTCAAGGTCAAACCCTAGATGTATGTATTAAAAACATGCCCATTTATGTTAATGATACAATTGAAGGGATTTATTGTATTGCTACAGAGGTAACCAAAAAATTACAAGCCAACCAAAAAGTAAAACTTGCACTTCAAAATTTAAAAAAGGCCAATCTCGAAAAGGACAACATCTTAAAAAGTATTACCGAAGGTTTTTTTGCCATTGATAATAGTTGGAAGTTTCTATATTGTAACAAGGTTGTAGAACAAATATTCGGCGTAAAAAACGACCAAATAACAGGCCGGCATTTCTGGGATTTGATTGATATGGGCAATGCGCCTATTATACTTGTGGAGTTTAATAAAGCGATGCAGCTAAAGGAGAAAGTGGGTTTTGAGCTTTTTTATAAACCCCTGCGAATCTGGCTAGATATTACCGCCTACCCAACTGAAAACGGTCTTTCGTGCATCGTAAAAATTATCAACGAAGAAAAAAGAATTGAGCAATTATTTATTTTAGAAAAAGAAGCGCTTGAATTAAATGCAGACATTAAGACCACCGCAGAATCGGTAATTGCATACCTTTTGGATGGCTTACAAAACATACATCACGATATGATTTGTAGTTTGATGTACGTAAAAGATGGAAAATTACTCAATGGGTATTCTAGGGACTTGCCTGAAGGTTACTCTAATCTGGCACATGGACTACCAATTGGTATGAATCAAGGCTCTTGTGGTACGGCGGCTTTTATCAAGCAGGCTGTTATAGTCGAAGACATTAGCAACAGCACAATTTGGGATGAGTACAAAGAAATAGCTGCAGAGTTTGGATTTAAAGCTTGTTGGTCACTTCCCTTACTTGATAAGGAAAAGAACGTGTTTGCTACTTTTGGCATTTACTATAAAACCTGCAGAAAACCATCGACAGCGGAGATGAACAGCATGGAGCGGATGAGAAATTTACTCACCACCATTATTATTAACAAGCAAGCTGAGGAAGAGATACTACTAAGTAAGGAACGATACGATATTGTGGCAAAAGCAACCAATGATGCCATTTGGGATTGTGATATCAACACAAGAAAAGTTATTTGGAACAACGGGATCAGCACCATTTTTGGCTATCATAAAGAAGACCTCTATAACACGTTAGATTGGACTGTTTCTAAGATCCATCACGAGGATAAACTTTCGGTCATTAGAAAAATTGTTCAACAAATTAAAACACAAGAAAGCACATTCAGCCATGAATTTCGTTTCTTGTGCAGGGATGGAACGATAAAATACGTACAGAATAAAATGTTCATCATTTGTGATGCCACGAACAAAAAAGCTATTCGAATTATTGGGGCATTACAAGATATTACTCAACAAAAACAAACGGAACTAAAATTAATCGAATTAAATGAGGCTTTGCAGGTACGTGCAGAACAATTGGCCACTTCAAATACAGAATTAGAACGTTTTGCTTATGTTGCTTCTCATGATTTGCAGGAACCATTGAGAACTATCACCAGCTTTTTACAATTGTTCAAAAGAAAATACCAAGGAATTATTGACGAAACTGCCGATAACTATATCAACTTCGCTGTGGATGGTGCAGACAGAATGAAACAGCTAATACTAGACATGTTAGAGTATTCTAGGGTAAACACCCAACTAAATCCCAACGAAGAAACGGATATGGAGGAAGTAATGAATCAGGTGTTATTTAATTTCTCAGGGAAATTAAAAACTACTCAAGCAGAAATAGTGAGTAAAGGAAAGCTACCGAAGATTTTTGCAGTGAAAACCCAAATGACCCAAGTGCTTCAAAACCTCATTAGTAATGCCATAAAATATCAACAAAAAGATCATGTTCCACATGTTGAAGTGTCAGCAATAGAGTCAAAAGATGAATGGACTTTTAGTGTTGCTGATAATGGTATTGGCATAGAAGAAAAATATTTCGACAAGATATTTATCATTTTCCAACGGCTGCACAGTAAAACACAATATGCTGGAACAGGAATTGGGTTAGCCATTTGCAAAAAAATTATTGAAAAGCATGGGGGCAAAATTTGGCTAACCTCCATACAAAATAAGGGTACAACATTTTATTTTACCATTCCTAAAAAAAGCCATTAACACTGATCTAGGTGTTGTGATGATTGAACTACATAAACTAATTAATCAAAATGAATCAAAGGGATAATTCCAATTTTCATATTCTATTGGTAGAGGACAATGAGGGTGATATAATATTGACTTTAGAAGCTTTATCAGAAATTAAAGCCGAAAAAGAAATTTCGGTAGTAAGAGATGGCGAGGAAGCACTTAGTTTTTTAAAAAGAGAAGCACCATTCGAACATGTATTACCGCCCAATCTAGTATTATTGGACATCAACCTACCAAAAGTTGATGGAAAAGAAGTACTGCGGCATATCAAAAGCTCGGGAAGTTTGAGAAAAATACCGGTGATTATGCTTACTACTTCAAATTCACAAACAGATATCAACGATACTTACGGCAATTTCGCTAATTGCTTTATTACCAAACCTGTTGATTTGGATAGTTTTTTTGCGCTAATCAAAAGTGTACAAACACATTGGCTATCAGTAGTTAAACTGCCATCTTAAAATATATTGCTTCATAAACATTAATACATACTTCAGCTACTAATCTGCTGATTGCCATTTGCCAAAAAAATAAAAAAGAGCTTCCATTATGAATGAAATAGTAGCTAAACCAGTCAATATTTTAGTTATTGAGGATAATGAAATACATCTCTATCTATTAAAACAATACCTGAGCCTGTCAGCTTTGAAGGTGGGTGCTTTGTCCAATGCCGCATCTGTTGCTGAGGCGTTAGAAGTACTAGACCATGAAATACCGGACATTATTTTTCTGGATTTATTCCTTCCAGATAGTGATGGACTAGAATCTTACACTATCATTCAGCAGAAAATAAAAACTGCTGCAATAGTGGTCATCTCTAGCTTATCAGACATGCAAACTACACTTCAGGCACTTGCCTTGGGTGCGGAGGATTATTTAGTAAAGGGGGAGTTTGATGATCGGATTTTAGAAAAAACGGTGCGTTACAGTTTAGAGCGGAAAAAATCGGAGATGCAATTGCAAGCTTCGGAAGAAAAATATCGGCAGATATTTTACAACAATCCATCCCCAATGTATATCTACGATTTAGATACTTTGGACATTTTGGAATGTAATAAAGCTGCAATAAACACTTATCAATATACCAAAGAAGAATTTACTCGTTTAAAAATTACTGATTTAAGGCTACCTAAAACCCAAGAAAATGAGACTGATGCTATTTCGGAGGAAACCAGTGCTTTATCATCTGCAAAAAAACACAGAAAAAAGGATGGCGAGATTTTGATGGTGGAAATATCATTCTACCACATTGAAATGAATGGCAAGACGGTAAGACAGGTTCAGATTAATGATGTTACAGAGAAAATAGCTTTACAAGAGGCTCTGGCAATTCAGCAAGAAGAAAAACAATTGTCCATTACTGCAGCCACTATCACTGCCCAAGAAACAGAGCGGGCAGAACTAGGAAGGGAGTTACACGATAATATTAACCAGATTTTGGTGACAGCATTATTGTTTACAGATAGTTTAATTTCTTCAAAAAATTTCGATTTTGAACGTTTAAAATACATTAAGCATATTATCGGAGAATCAATCAAGGAAATTAGAAAGTTAACCAAAGGGTTGGTACCACCTGCATTAGATAATATTGGATTAGTTCAAGCCTTGGAGGGAGTTTTGAGTAATTTAAAATCGTTGGACAAGCTTAATATTACTTCGGTTTTGAATGATTTTTCTGAAGAGGGCGTATCCGAAGACTTGAAGTTGATGATTTACAGAATTGCTCAGGAGCAACTTAATAATATTGTAAAGCATTCGCAAGCAACCCATGTGAACATATCCTTAGTGAGAGATGTGGAAGGCATTACATTAACAGTAAAGGATAACGGAAAAGGTTGTGATTTATCCTTGGGAAGAAACGGTGTTGGTTTGCAAAATATCAATACTCGTGCGTCCTTGCACAAGGGAAAAGTGTCCCTAAAATCATCAATCGGAAATGGGTTTGAATTAATGGTTTTCTTTCCTGTGGAGTTTCCAGAATAGGTTTTAAGCTCCCAGTAATTATAATCAAGCTATTATAAATTGAAATAAGATTACTAGCACTCTTTCTCTTTTGTGATTAGGTAAAATTGGAAAAAAATATTTAGGGTAAAAGAATTGTAGTTGTCTGCATTGGCTTATACTTAAACTTGAATGAACAATAATTCTTTGGATCTATTTATTTTCCATCTAAGCACTTGATTAATCCACAGGCTGTTTTGCAAAAGTTCCTTTTAAGTCTTTGGCTTTTAATGGCATGCTCGCAATCTTGTTGCTGCTGGCTAACTGTCGGGTAACTTTCCAGGGGGATTGAAAGGGGGCTATTCGGTGACAATTGCTTTAGGGAGGCAACCAGAGTAAACAATGTTTTACTTCACACTCACTCTAAGCTGTACCATGAAATACAATAGAGTAGCAATTAACATCTAACCTTTTGAACTCCATACTTAACGGGTGCACAAAAGTTTTTCGCCTTGTTCGGAAACTTTTATAGGTTTTCAAACCCTATAAAAGTTAAAACGAAGTTTCAAAGCGAAAAACTTTTGTGCACCTTTTGTTTGCCCATAGTGCTTGTATTGTTTATTTTATCCACAAAAAAATGTGTTGCCTAACTTTAAATAGTTAAGACAATTTGTTTACTCGAGAATTATTTCGTGTCAACAACTGAAGTTTGACCTAAGAAATAATTAATTATTCTTTTGATAGCAGCAATACTAAATTCATTTTTTGCAAAATCAATTAACAATTAAATCAATTGTTTAAGCTTCTTTGGTTATTTCCCTACGATAATTATATCAACTAAGGCGAGGAATATATCAGCGAAGGTGAGGAATGTATCAACTAAGGCGAGGAATATATCAGCGAAGGTGAGGAATGTATTAGCGAAGGTGAAGAATATATCAGCGAAGGCGAGGAATGTATCAGCGAAGGCGAGGAATGTATCAGCGAAGGTGAGGAATATATCAGCGAAGGTGAGGAATATATCAGCGAAGGTGAGGAATGTATCAGCGAAGGTGAGGAATGTATCAGCGAAGGTGAGGAATGTATCAGCGAAGGTGAGGAATATTTTGTAAGGTGTAGAACGTATCAAAAATAGTCAAGAATGCATCAAGAATAGTGGAGAAACTATCAGTTATAGTAAAGAATCTATCAGTTATAGTGAAGAATATATCAGTTATAGTGAAAAATATATCAGTTATAGTGAAGAAACTATCAGGAATAGTGAATAAACTATCAGAAATAGTGAAGAAGCTATCAGGAATAGTGAGTAAACTATCAGGAATAGTGAAAACAAGTCTCAAATGGTATTGGATGTATCACAAACAGTGTTTTTTGTGTCAAAAACGATGTAGATTGTATTTGCGAAGAACAATCAGTAATTGGAAATTTTATGCTTTATGCTAGATTAAAAATGAAATCGGAATACCCTAGCAGCTACACTACCCGAAAACTTAAAGCTATTGGGTAGATGATGCACGATTTTATCCCCTTTTAAGTGCAAACAGGTTTATTCGCAAAGCAGAAAAAAAGAGACTATTTTCTACTTCTTGTTTCTGGATTGATTTTACAATTGGCGTGGTTGATAGGTTTTTGCTCTGGATGATTGCAAAGCTGTTGTTGGGTAGAATTTCAATAACAATTTTCAGCGGCCATAAAACTTTTATACCAGTTAGAAGGTGGTTGCCTTTTAAACAAAAGAAACAAATTCAAACAAACTTTCT
>JAIXOJ010000040.1 GCA_027486835.1 Chitinophagaceae bacterium | reverse complement strand
ATTGGGTTCTGCTGCTGTTTGACCATCAAGATGGACAGAAAGCTCCGCTTCCAAGGCTGCTTCTAAGAAGGACTTATAAAGTGGAGCTAAGGCACCGCATTTCCCCAAGAGGGGTTTGCAGGTTATTATCTGCTCTAAAGCTTTGTTTTTTACTGTCTCGTAATCAAATGAAAACGGTGTCTCTTTTTTTTTTTTCTTTATATTTATCTGTTAAAGGTCTACTTTAATTTTGACCTTGACACAGTTTAATTTACACCCTCAAGTATAAGACAAAATAAAGTTGGGTGAAACTTCATTTTATTTGCCCGCTTGACGACCTGTTCCGGTGAGCATGTTGCCTGAACAGATTATTGGGATTTCCAAATCCTATTTACCGCCATTACTTTTTATTGCTGCAAAATGACCGTTTAGATAATTAAAAGCAAATAAAGTACACTAGAAAAAGCTCATCAAATAAATGTATTCGCAAAAACACTTAAAGTAGCGTATTGAATGATGCAGTTACTACCCCAAAATAATAACAAACTATAAGTAATGTACGTAGTTTACCTCCTTAAAAAGATGACCTAACAAAAAATAAATTTGACTTAGTTTCCCCTATTTTCGCATATGAAAGGGGCAAATAATTATGATTTAAGAACTTTTTAAAAATAGAAATAAAGGCTTAACCTGCGTATATTAGCGAGTTAACGGTCATTGTAAAACGACACGTTGCAAAAACAATTACAGACTAAAACACCAAAATAATGACTGAAAATATTCTATACAGGAAAGTAGAAATAAATGAAATTGAGCAGTATCATAAAATTAGACTTGACTGTTTGAAAAATTACCCTGAAAATTTTGGAACACTTTATGAAGAAGAACATAAATCAGCAAATTTCAAGTTTGACAAAATAATAACTCATCAATCAACGACAGACTTTTTGATGGGGGCCTTTTTGAACGAAAGACTTGTTGGTATTTGTGGTTTTATACAGGAGAAAAGAGAAAAGACCAAACATATTGGAGAAATTAGTGGAATGTATGTTATGACAGAGTTTAGTGGACAAAAAATTGGAGCTAAGCTTCTTAATGCTACTATATTGACAGCGTTCAATAATTTCGCTTTGGAACAAATAATTTTAGCCGTAGCAGACAAAAATCAAACAGCTCAAAATCTTTATAAAAAATTCGGTTTTGTAGAGTATGGGCGACTAAAAAACTATTTTAAGGAAAATGGTCAATACGAAACGCAGATTTTTATGACTTTGGTAAGAGAAGAAAACTAAACAACGAACCGCTAACATCGGTTTGGCAATATGGCAGCTGAAGTGCTTCTATGAAATATTTGTGTAAGGTTCAACAACAGTTATTCTATTGAACTTTTGTGCTCAGCTGGGCCACATGTTCCGCAGGGCATGTAGCCTAAACAGATAACTGGGATTTCCAAATCCCATTTTGTTCATTAATAGTTTCCATGAATTACAACCAACTTCTTGTACTTTAATGCTGCTTCAAATCAAGTGTATGGTCAGAATTTGGTGCATAAATGAATTTGCGGCAATATTGCTATCATTGGACTTCGGATATGGGCTAACGGAATAATAATTTCCCAACAACACCAAGCCTATTTATTGGTTGCAATCCTTAGACAGACCCTTCACAATGAAAACTTTTATCACAACGCTACTTTTAGGATTAAAAACTTTCCAACTTTTCTCCCAGGTTGACAATGGATTATATAAAGGATTTGAACGAATGTGCTGGACAAACAACAAAGGGCGAGTCCATTGTTATGACGCACCAAGAAAATGGTTTTATGAAAATTCATTGTTCATAGACGACGACACATTTTTCATTTACAAAGTACCAGTTCAATTCGTTGGAAAGAAAAAGATTTACTCTGCTTCGGACGGAGGCTTTTTTTATTATTATGGAACAGTAAAACAAACCGACACAGGTTCAGTTCTCAATTTGACAATGCACAATTGTGATTACTGTGGAAGAGAAATGAAAATTGATACAACAACAGGCTTCACCTATCCTGTATCAAAAATTGAAAGCTACAAATTAACAAAGCTGCCAAAAGGATTAAAAATTGGTAATGTTGTTTACAGTAATGCAAAACAAGCGGACAAATATTATCCGCCGAAAAAAATGTTTTATTACGACAGCAATAATATTTCACGCATTGACCCTAAAGAACAGTATCAATTAATCTCTACGGGAATTAAAAACTTCTTGCAAACAAAGCAACTAAAACTTGACAATGACACTTTAAGAATAAGCCTTGATAGAATAAATAATCATGCAATTATTGAGACGCTTGACTCTAATAAACTACACATTGACACGACAGGAATAGTTTTTAGGTACTATACTCAAAAACAATTGAAAGCATTAACCGCAAGTTCAAATAGACCTATAAGATATATTGAGGTTGGACAAATTATTGATTATTGGAAAGCAGCAAGAGTTTCAATTGACTATGTAATTTCTTTACCAAAGAGTGTTCATAAATTCAGCGAATATCAATTAAGTAATTTGTTTGAATATAATAAAGTTGGGGCAGCGTATTTATTGATTGAAAAATTACCTGAAAATAGTATTGAGCTAATAGAGCAGAAGTAGCACCGCTATTTCACTTCACTAGCTAAAATCAGCTGGACGACATGTCCCGCAGGGCATGTTGCCTAAACAAATAAATGGGATTTTCAAATCCCATTTTGTACAATAGTAGATTTCAGTAATTACCAATAACATTTTAGTTTTTCAAGACTGCTTCAATGGTTGGGTGAGTGTGAATTTGGTGTATGATTAAATTTGCGACAATCTTGCTATCAGTCGGCAATGTTTATCGGCAGATGGGTATAAGTTATCCGTCAACGCCAAGCCTATTTCGTAAGTGGCAATTTTGTGGAATCAAAAAAATAAAATGAAGAAAATACTTTCTACTCTAATTGTTACCATAACATTTGTAAATCTGTTTGGACAAAACACAGATACGACTATAAAAGCAAACAAAAATTCATTTCCCACGAATCTAAATGAAGGAATTTTTAAAAAACTTAGAAGATTTAACAAACAAATAATTGCATTTGACGGAATAATCGAACAAATTGAAAATACTAGAAATAATACACCATTTTATAAGCTTAAAATTGGAGAGAATATCTATTTGTGGACCGCTTTGCTGTTCAAGAATGATAATAACACAATTGGCGACAAAATAAGGGTTGTTGGATATTTAATGCATGCTGAACCGAACGAAATTGAGCGAAAGTATTTAGACGGAAAATATATGGCTCTCGCAATTGGACTTATTGACTTTAAGAACTCCAATTTTCTATTTATAAGTAATGCTCAAATACAAAAACAAGAATGGATAGAAGGAAAAATACCAAGTTCAAAATAAATAAACTGCCACTAATAACTAGATGGGCGACATATTATACAAGTCATATCACCCAACATTTTTGTTTTTCAATGCTGCTTCAATCCAAGAATAAGGGATGAATAAAATTGCCGCAATACTTACATCATTGGACTTCGGTTATGGGTTAATGGAATACTAATTTCCTAATTAAACTAAGACATTTTGATTAGTAGCAATTTTGCGGAACCGTATTTAAATTAGTTTTTTATACCCAATTTTATAATGAACAGACTACTATTTTACTTACTCATTTTTCTCTTTGTGAGTACTTCTTCTGGACAATCACCTAAGCTTATTGAGAACCCCAGTAAAAAATATGTCATTAAAGGTCATGTTTATGATTCTACTACAATAATCGGCCTTGAATCTGTTTCTGTTTTTGTAAAAAATCACATGAATCATATATGCTTAACTAATAAAAATGGATACTTTGAACTTAAGCTTCCGATAAAGTATGCAAAGAAGAATTTCTCAATTGTATTTGCTTATGTAGGTTATGAACGATGTACTTTAAAGGTTGAAAACAAAAAAGAAATACTAAACACCGAATTGAAAATTTACCTCCATCAGCAGACTATTGATGAAAATGAAGAAATAATAATCGGTTACCATTCAAATTAAAACAGCAATATGCTGGAAATATATTCCTTTCTTGTATGAGTAGAGCCTTCAGTGGTTTGCCTATCCTCAGCTGGGCTACATGTCCCGAAGGGCAAGTAGCATAAACAGATAAATGGGATTTTCAAATCCCATTTTGTACACTAGTAGTTTTCAGTAATTACCACTAACATTTTTGTTTTTCAAGGCTGCTTCAATCCAAGAGTAAGGGATGAATAAAATTGTAGCAATATTGACATCATAGGGCTTCGGTTATGGAATGATGGAATACTAATTTCCAATAAAATGCAATACCTATTTAGTTGTGCGTCACCTTTGAAATAAATTTCTTAAATTAAAACAAAAACTACAATTATGAGTGGAGATGCTTACAATAGAGGTTTACCTAAAACCCCAAAAGAATACTTAGATTTAGAACTTCATCCTAGGCTTCATAAAATGGCAATAAATGCCAGTTTTTCAAGAAGAATGTTTTTTACTTTAAGAGCAATTGCAATTATAGGTGGTGTATTATTGCCATTTTTAGTTTCATTTGAAAAAGATGCTAAAGGTATTCAAGTATTGACGATTAGTATTAGTATTGCAGTAGCACTTGCAATTGCCTTAGAGGAAGCTCTTCGATTCAAAGAAAAGTATATAAAATTGGAAGGACTAATAAATATTGTCAATAAGATGAAAGGAGATTTTATCGCTCAAGAGAATGAATTTACGAACTTAACAGAGCAACAAAGAATTGTAAAGTTTGCATCTCTTAGCAGCAATGTTATTTTAAATTCTCAAAATAGTCTTTTAGAAGCATTCAGTAATATGGAGTCCCCAAAAAAGAAAGATGCCAATTAATATCATACAGAGAGCAATTAATCAGCTGGGCAACATGTTCAGCAGTGCAGGTCGCCTAAAAAGATAAATGGGATTTTCAAATCCCATTTCCAAGCATTCCGATTCAACCATTAAATTTGCCTTGTGAATTAAATAGCAGCAATATTGCAATTGACGAACTTCGGCTATTTGCATTAGCAAAACAATTCCTTAACAACACTGATTACCAAGTGTTAATCCCTCAACTCAACCACACTAAAGATGTTTGTAACATTAGAAACAGAAAGACTTTCTATAAGACCAATAACTATCAAAGACAGTCAGTTTATGTACCAATTAGTTAACACGGAAGGATGGTTACAATTTATTGGTGACAGGAATATTTCAGATACTAAAGACGCTGAAAAATATATCCAGAACATTATTGAAAATAAAAGATTCTTTTACCATGTTTTTGAATTGAAGGAAACAAAACAGCCAATTGGTATTGTTACTTTTTTGTACAGAGACCAACATGAATTTCCAGATATTGGATTTGCCTTGTTGCCTGAATTTGAAAAAAATGGCTACACCATGGAAGCCTGCAAAAATTATCTTGACCAAATAATCAAGTACAAAATAAACACAACAATTATTGCCATTACATTACCCGAAAATATCAAATCAATAACCCTCCTTAATCGACTTGGGCTAACCTTTCAACATCATTTTACACAAGGGAAAGAGACACTATCCTTGTTTGCGCTTACAATTTGATAATACTAAAGTCTTGATTATTTTATTCTCTTTTTTGGGGAATCATGGAGGTTATGCGTAATGAATAACTGCAAATTTTTTTTGGGTTATTGTAACATTTTAAAAAAGCTGGTATCTAAAGCGTAAAATATAAAAATAGTTACCATGAAATTACGCACATTTTTAGTCATGATTCTCCTCACTGGATATTTTGCAAAAGCTCAAACCATTTATTCGAAAACATTTGGCAACTCTAAGGACAAACCAGTACTTTTTTTACACGGTGGGCCAGGCTATAACAGTGTAAATTTTGAACAAACCACCGCCAAAAGATTGTCAGAAAACGGATTCTTTGTGATTGTTTACGATAGACGCGGCGAGGGAAGGTCAATCGAATCCATCGCTAAATTCACCTTTCAACAAACTTTTGATGACATCAATGCCATTTTAGAGGAACAAAAGATTTCAAAAATCACCTTGCTAGGTCACAGCTTTGGGGGAGTTATTGCCACGCTATTTGCAGAAAAATATCCCCAAAAAATCAATCAGACGATACTTATTGGAGCACCCGTTTCCATCCAAGAAACATTTACCACCATCATTAAATCTAGTAAGGCTTTGTATGAAAGCAAGGCAGACAAAACCAATTTGAATTACATCACCATGTTAGAAAATATGGACAAGCATTCAATAGAGTACAGTGCCTATTGTTTTGGACATGCCATGCAAAATGGCTTTTATTTTCCCAAACAAAAGACAGAGGAAGCAAAAAGCATCTATAATAGTTTTAAAACAGATACGCTACTTAAAAAATATGGTTCTCAAATGACTTATCAAGCTCCACAAGGATTCTGGGCTAATGAAAAATATACGAGCATTGATTTAACCAATAATATTAAGCATCTATTGAAAATAAAATTGCCTGTTTATGGTATGTATGGCAAAGACGATGGGCTCTATTCCATTGAACAAATAGAAAGTTTAAAAAAGTTGATTGGAGAAGATAAGGTGAAGTATTTTGATAATTGTTCTCACAATGTTTTCAGCGACCAACAGACACCATTTATTGAAGCACTAAAAATTTGGGTAAAATAAAACTCGGAAATTGACAGAATAATTACAGCTTAGGCCAATTGTTTTAGCTTCCAAGTCATCCTTTTTTGCCCCTTTTTTATACAGACCAGATAAGTTTTAATCACCTAACTGGTCTATTTCTATTATATAAGTTAATACAAACGCATGTACTTTTTAGCTAAACATAGTTGCGCCTCTGCATCATATAGTACTAATGCTTACTACCTAATACCCAAAACCTACCACCTACTACCTAAAACTTCCCTAACAGTTTTCAATGCAGTTTGAAGATATCTATAAAGAATATTGGCAAAAGGTATATCGTATTTGTATGGGATATGTCAATAACCATGATTGGGCAAGTGATATTGCTCAGGAAACCTTTATGTCCGTATTTCAACAATTGTCAAACTTTAAACATCAATCTTCCGTGGGTACATGGATTTATAGGATTGCAGTAAATCATTGTTTGCGCCAGTTAGAAAAAAACAGCAAACTAGTAAAAACAACGCTTCCAATAGAAATGGTAGAAGAACCACAACCAGACATTGAAGGCAAAATTGCTTATTTATATCAATCTATTTCGGAACTTCCAGAAACGGATCGCATCATCATTTCATTGGAACTTGAAAATGTAAAACAAGCCGAAATTGCTTTAATAGTAGGACTTTCAGAAATTAATGTACGGGTTAAAATTCATCGAATTAAAGAGAAATTAACGCAAAAATTTAATCGCTATGAGCAATAACATAGAATTAAAAGATTTGTGGCAGAAGAAAATTGCAGAGCCACCTGGAGTCAATGAAATTTACCAACTGGTAACTACTTCAAAAAAGCAATTGCTTAAAAAAACTATCTTAATCAATTTGATATATGGAGCCACTAGTGTTTTAATTATCGGAATTTGGGTGTATTACCAACCTCAGTTGCTCACAACAAAGGTGGGTATCAGTTTAACAATCATTGCTATTACAACATTTGTATTGGCTCAAAATCGGCTATTGCCTCTTTTAAAAAAAGGAAAAGACAGTGTTAACCTGAGTGAGTATTTGGTTCAATTAAAACAAATCCGCCAAAAAGAAGTGTTTATGCAAACCACCATGATGAATGTATATTTCGTATTGCTTTCCACTGGAATTTTGCTTTATATGTACGAATATGTAGCAAAAAATTTTCGTAGCATTTTCGTTGCGTACGGAACTACTATCGCTTGGATTGCTTTTAACTGGTTTTACTTAAGGCCAAAATCAATAAAAAAACAACAGGAAAAAACAAATTCACTCATTGAGAAGCTGGAAGGTTTACAAAAACAACTTGAGGAATAAACTTCAAGAACCATTTTGCCAATTGAGCATCACGTCAGTCCATAAATTTGAAAATGCCTTAAATTAGAAAGTAGTGGTAATTGTATGCTGTATGTAATTATATTTGAAACACTTCATCGCAAACTAATAAAAACGTACACACCATGCCACACGAAGCACTTTCCATCTTTGATATGTTTAAAATTGGCGTGGGGCCATCTAGTTCGCACACACTTGGCCCGTGGAAAGCAGCACTCAGATGTTTGTCAAGTATAGAAGCCCAGCTAGAAAATTTGGTGCAGGTACAAGTAGTGTTGTATGGTTCATTAGCTAAAACTGGCTTAGGTCACGGAACAGATATTGCCCTACTCATGGGTTTATCTGGTGCAGATCCTGAAACTATACCCATCAGCTCTATACAACCCACCATTGAAACAATTAACACGAACAAACAAATAGCTATTGCGGGTAAATGGGTGATTCCTTTTCATGCCGAAACAGATATTATTTTCCTGATGGGCGAAACATTACCGTATCATCCCAATGGACTCTCGTTTTTGTTGCATTATAAAGATGGTAGCCAAAAAGCCGATACCTATTATTCTATTGGTGGCGGTTTTGTGGTTAAAGAGGGCGAAACAACTATGGAAAAAGCGGTACAACTCCCCCACCCTATCAATACCGCGCTAGATGTAAAAACCTGGTGTCAACTGTATGGATTATCGATTCACGACATCGTTATACGAAACGAACAAGCTTGGCGAGATACAGCCGCCATCAAGCACGGTGTACTGCACCTTTGGCATATCATGGCCGAATGTATTTACAACGGATGCCATGCTGAAGGCATTCTCCCGGGGGGATTGAATGTAAAACGGCGGGCATACGATATGAACAAATCCTTATTACCCACTGCTGTTTATTCTAACTATACGGAGTGGAAAGCTGCCATAAAAGCAGGAGGAAATAGCTTTAGTTATATCCTCAATTGGATTAATTGTTTTGCATTAGCTGTAAATGAACAAAATGCTTCATTCGGAAGGGTGGTTACTGCCCCCACAAATGGAGCAGCCGGTGTTATACCCGCCGTACTTCAGTATTTTATTATTTTCTGCGATGGCGATAGTGAAGAAGCCATTTTAAAGTTTTTACTTACAGCGTCAGAAATTGGTTGTTTGTTCAAAAAGGGAGCTACCATATCTGCGGCCATGGGGGGCTGTCAAGCAGAAATCGGAGTTAGTAGTGCAATGGCCGCTTCGGCATTAGCTGAAAGTTTGGGTGGCACGCCCGAACAAGCATTGATGGCTGCTGAAATTGCAATGGAACATCACCTAGGGCTTACTTGTGATCCAATTGGTGGGTTGGTGCAAATACCCTGCATTGAGCGGAATTCCATGGGGGCAGTTAAAGCAATTACAGCAGCACAATTGGCTTTACAAGGCAATCCTCATCACGCCAAAGTGAGCTTAGACCATGTGATTAAAACGATGTGGGAAACCGCACTTGATATGAATAGTAAATACAAAGAAACCGCCGATGGTGGATTGGCTTTACAAATACCACTTGGTTTGAGCGAATGTTAATGCTTACTAGTGAACTACTTGGTTGACTTTTTTTTCACATCCCATAAAATCTTTCTTGCCTGTTTTCCACTTTCCATCAAATCAATAATGGGTTTAGGATAGTCCTGCCCCAAAACGCATTGATACATTTTTTCTTCTACTGGGGTCATTAACCAAGGTTCATGAATCAACGGACTTGGTACCAAAGCCAAAGCAGGCAGCCATTGTTTGATAAATACCCCATCAGGGTCATGATCTTTACTTTGTTTTATTGGGTTATACATTCTTATAACTGGGTTTGCTGTGGTTCCAGCCTGCATTTGGAATTGTGCGTAATGAATGCCAGGTTCATAATCCAAAAACATTTGAGCCAGATGGTGAACCCCAAGTTGCCATGGCTGCATTAAATGATGTGTAAAAAAACTTACTAGCATACTCCTCATTCTAAAATTTAGATAACCAGTGGAACAAACACAAAGCATACAGGCATCAATCAACGGGAAACCCGTTTTGCCTTCTTTCCAAGCTGCTATATAAACTTCATTTCCTTCATTTCTAAGTTGATTAAATGAATAGTTGACATTTTCAAATTCCATTCGATAATTCGACTCCAGTTTCTGAATGAAATAGCAATGCCAAGTCAATCTACTTTGAAATTGTTCTACAGTTCGCTTTAATGCCACTTTATTGTGGATGGCCACTAAGGATGCCTGATATACTTGTTTAATACTCAAATTACCGTAAGCCAAATAAGGACTAAGCCTACTACAACTTTTACGTGCCTCAGTGGGTTTTGAAATATGCTTTTGATAATTCACCACCCGCCCTTGAAAAAAGGTTGCTAAATATCTTTTAGCATAAGATTCTCCACCATGCTGAAATCCTGGTTTTGTTGTCCTTAATTGATTCAATAGCTCATCGGGTACATTAAAAAATGATGAAATTGCAGAATCAACGGCAGTTATCTCCTCTAAATGAACCTCACTAATTGGCATTTGCATTGTTGATTCCCAGTGGTCATGCCAGTGTTTCTTATTAATCCTTCCCCTAACAATCCCATTACATGCCCATTCTTTCCAACTTATTGAATGAAGTTTACAAAAAGAAGCCACTTTCAAATCCCGTTTGTAGGTAACTAAATTCCCCGTTTCTTGATAAGAATAAACAGACTGAAGATGATAGAATGCTAACAATTTTTCCATGACAGCAACAACTCCCCCGTAACAAATTTGAAGAGGTAGTTGGAAATCCAACAATTGTTTTTTCATATCCATTAAGCTCTCCCAAACAAAACGCCAATGCCTAATATCACTATCTGCATGTTGAATAACCGAAGGTTCAAAAACGTACAACAAAAGTACCGTGACACCTTTTTTTTGTGCTTCAACTAATGGTGCATGGTCATTTAAACGCAAATCTCTTTTAAACCAGATTACTGTAATGGAGGGTTTGTGCATAACAGTAATCAACCAAAAAACAGTATTCTGGTTGTATAATTTCAATAAAAAAGCCCGTATTTGCGATACGGGCTTTTTTATTGGGTTTTAATAAAGTATTATTTTTTAGCTTTTACTTTCATTTCTACACGTCTGTTCAAAGCTCTTCCTTCTGGATTGTCTTGGTTATTGTCTGTGCTATTTGGAGCAACTGGTGATTGTTCACCATAGCTTGAAAGTACTAATCTACTTTCACTAACACCTTGATCAATTAAGTAACGTTTACAAGCCTCAGCCCTTCTTTTACCAAGTTTTAAGTTATATTCAGCAGAACCTTTACTATCAGTATAACCATTCACTTCCAGCAATACATTAATAGTAGGGTAGTTCTTCAACAAACCAACAACTTTATCGAGTACAACTTTAGCGTCGCCTTTAATGTTTGATTTGTCATAGTCAAAGTAAATAACTAAAGGTGCTTCACTTGTATTAACAGAATCTTTTACCTGCTCAACAGTTTTAACCTTAATGGCATCTAGACAAAAGGAAAGTACAAACAAGGTATCATTAGTCAAATTCTTAGCTTTTGCAAAAAGGAAGGAATTCGCTGTATATCCATCTTTGCTTACATCAAATCCTTTTACCTTGCTCGCATCAGCTAATTCAAAAATACCGTTTGAATTGCTAGTAAACGCAATATCTTTTTTACCTAAGTCAACTTTAATAGTGGCACCGACAATGGGTTGAGAAGTAGCACAGTCTAGCACATCACCCTTAATACTTTGTTTGTAATTAGGTTTTTTAGGTGGTTTTTGTTGATACAAAGCAAACATTTCCAAACAACAATCAGATGCTCTATCAGAACTAATGAATGCCCTTGTAAGTAAACTATCTTTCGATGCACTATAAAAATAGATTTCGTCTTTTGGAGAATTAACAGGGAAACCTAAATTGGTAGGTGTTTTTAGATTGTTAAGTGATCCAGCAGCTCTGTAAAAATCAAAACCACCCATGCCTTCGTACCCTTTACTGGAAAACACCAAAGTACTAGTAGGTACGTGATAATAAGGCGCTTGTTCGTCTTCTGAGGTATTAATCGATTTCAAATTAAATGGTTGACCTATGTTTCCTGATGCATCTAAAGAAGCAGCCCATATATCAAACTTACCAACACCTCCGTCCTTATCAGATGCGAATAATAAATAGGCTCCATCCTCTGTAATGGATGGTTGCATACTGTTGTAACCTGGTTTATTAATAGATTCACCTAATTGGGTTGGTTCACTATAAAGGCTATCATTCTTTCGATCACTTACGTAAATGGCCGTTATAGTTTTACCATTAATAGAAGAACTTCTAGCAAAATAAAGTTTGCTTCGATTGGGCGTTAATGCAGGGGTACCTTCATTTAAAGCAAGTCTTTGGGGAAAACGGATCATGGTTGCTTTTCCTTCGATTGAGTCGTATTTTCCTATGAGGTTGTAAAACAAATGGTTTACGTGGGAATTTTCTTTACTGTACTTATTTATGGTATCAACTATTCTAGCAGAAGTAAATAGCAAGGTATCATTGTAATAGTATGGAGCATACGCACCTTCTGTTTGAGCAATATTACCCTTTAATTTATTTACAGAGAATAGCTTTTGTTGTGGATTTTTTTGTTGCAAAGCAATATAGGCAAGCGTTGCTTTTTCTTTTGCTCCTAACGCAGATAATGAAGCATCACCAGCATTTTCTGAAAGAAATTGATCAATTTGAGTATTGGCTTCTTGGAACTTATTATTTGATCTGAGACAAACAGCATACCAATATCGTGCAAGTGGATATTGTTTATCAGTTCCTTTTGCTACTACTCTGGCGTAGGCTTTTTCAGCTTTTAGGTAGTGGAATTGCTGCCTATAGCATTCCCCAAGCTCAAAAGCAATTTTATTGGTAACCAATTTACTATTAGTAAGTACGCTTTCAATTCCAGTTAAACTGGTATCGATTTTTATGGGCTGTACTTTCTTTTGGCTGTAAGGTGAAAAAGCAATGCTTGTTTTTCTAATACCCAGGTACACCTCATAATTAACTACAGCACTATAATACGCTGCTTTTTTATAATCTTCTTCTGCATGTTTTAAATCCGTAGACAGTTGTGCAAATAACGAAGAGAAATGAATCGACGTAGCGATTGCAACAAGGGTTATTTTTTTCATCAAATTTCTTTAAGAATGTGTATTTGGTTTATTGGTGTTAAAATCTCGGACATTTAAAAAAGCCTTTTTCTTTACTCGTACCAGAGTACATCAAAGAAATTTCAAAACTGCTTGCACCACCCACAAGTTTTCCCAATTGCGAGGTGTTCACATCATAACTAAGTCCAAATGTAAAATTATTATAACTAAGACCTACATAAGGATATATTGCATCCTTAAAGCGATAGTTAGCACCTGCCATAATATCTGTTGAAGTATTTGCAGCCATTTGTACATATCCACCTATCATTGCCTCGGTTGCATTTCCTTGCATCATATACAAAGCATTGGGTACTATATGCGCTTTTTCTGACAAATAAATATTTGCACCACCATGTACGGTATATCTAACTGGTAGCTTTGAATCGGAATTAGCAGATAAGGAAGGATCTTTTGGTTGCGTTAAATGTGAAGCGGCAAAACCTCCGAATAAGTTGACTGTATTTTCAGGATTTGCATCATAAAATAATAGACCAGCACCCATGTCAAGCGAGCTTACAGATGTTTTTTGTCCAAGTTCATTTGTAGATCTTGTTGGATCATAAGTTCCAGAAGATGTATTAAATTGGTTATCTGTTATGATTTTTGAAGCATCAAACCTTCTTGAAAGAAAACCACCTTGTAATGCAAATGCAATTACTTTATTACCTTCTTTTCCTAATCTAACCCCTGTATAACAAAGAGATAGCTGACCGTTTCCGTATTTGTATCCGATGTCACCAGCACTTTGTTGTAAAAGGTTAACACCAATATTTAGGTGTTTATCCGTAACAACATCAGCAGAAACCCCAATTGTAGAAAAAGCATTTGTTATGCTACTCCATTGATTTCTATGTATTGCGGAAACTCGATAATTTCCATCAACAGCACCAGTTAAAGCAGGATTAAGCCATAAAGGATACATGTAGTACTGTGAAAAGTGGGGTTCCACTTGTGCTTTAACTGAAGAAGCACAAGTGGAAAGTATTGTTCCTAAAAATAAATAACCTAGAATTTTTTTCATTTTTATCTTATTAAATTGATAGCACCTTTTTTAATTTCTGTTTCACCATTTGTTAATAGAACCTTCGCAACATAAATATAAACTCCGGTAGGTTGCTCTTTTCCATTAAAATTTCCATTCCAAGCAATAGATTTATCATCTACTGAACCCTTACTTTCAAAAATTAGTTGACCCCAAGAGTTGAAAATTCGTAGTTCCACAGATTGATACACACTTCTATTTCCTCTAATGTAGAAATAATCATTATTTCCATCTCCGTTTGGACTAAATGTATTCGGTATAAATACAGAGGGAGTAAGCACATTAACCTTTAGTGATTGTGAATCAATTCCACAGATATTGGAAAGCTGATAAGTAACTGTAGCAAACCCAGGTAAAATTCCAGTTAATAAACCACTATTATTAATAGAGGCAATTGTTGATGGTATTACAGTCCAATTACCGCCTACTGAGTCGTTTGAAAGCTGAATGGATTGATTAACAGCAACCTCAACAGCTCCTTTTATTAGCCCGACAACTGGTTTTGGCAAAACCGTAATAGTAATAGGTGTAAACGGATTCACACATGTTTGCCCAACATTAGGAGTAAATGAATAGGTTTTGGTTATTGCATTATCAATAGTTGACGGACTCCAAACCCCATTAATACCATTATTGTCCACCAATGGTAAAGGCTGAGGTGTTACACCAGTACAAATTGATGCAGGGATATTAAAGGTTGGTGTAACATTGGGCTTAACTTTTACCACAAGTGTATAATTCTGATAACAAACCCCTGCCGTCGAATTTGTTGGTGTAAATACATAGGAGGCATCTTTTGTGTTATCAATAACTGCAACATTCCAAACTCCCGTCCGACCTTGATCACTGATACTAGGTAAAGAAGCAACTGTACTTCCAAAACAAATGGTGGATGGTGAGTTGAGTGAACTGAATGTAGTAGGAAGATTTGGATTTACAGTAACTGTAACTGTATAGGGATTTGCACAAGCAGTGAGCGCTGGGGTAAAAGTATATTTGTCCGTACTAGTGTTACTAACAACACTTTTATTCCAAATACCAGAAATGGAATTATCAGAAGTCAAAGGAAGTAAAGGTGCGGGAGCCCCATTACAAATTACAGTCGCAAAACTGAATGTTGGAGTAATAGGCTCTGTAACATTTAATGTGAAGGTAAATACACTGTCACATGCAGTAGGGCTGGAAACTGTTACAGAATAAGTGCCAGCACCATTGTAGCTATTTCCTCTCCAACTGTATGGAAGTGAATTTTTACAAATAGTTACAGTTGGATCAGTGAACGATAGTGTAGGAGTAACTGATAGTATTAATGTGGCTATACTATCACATCCTTTACTATTCTTAGTTGTATAAGTGTATGTATTTGGTGTACTATAACTAACCCCATTCCATACGTATGGTAACAATTTCTGACAAACATTAACAGAAGTTGTACTAGTTGTTGCTTCATTAATAATTAAAAACAAACTACTTGTACTATCACATCCATTGGAACCAGTTGAAACAAATGTGTAGATACCACCGGTTGAAATTGATTGACCATTCCAGGTGTAAGGTAGGTTACTCCTGCAGATAGCTACTGTATCAGTTTTAGCAAAAGTTTCATTAAGTACAATTAAATTCAACGTGGCTATGCTATCACATCCAAACTGATTTTTTGATTTAAATGTGTAAGCACCAGTTCCTGTATAGTTTACTCCGTTCCAAAGGAATGGTAGCGTTTTATTACATACACTTATATTCGTAACACTTGAAGTAGAAGAATCAACTTTTATGACTAAATAACTAAATGTCGAGCCACAACTTGTATTAAAGATGTATTTTATTGAATCAACACCAGCTATTAAGGCATTGATCAAACCAGTACTTGATACTGATAAAATGGATGGATTACTAGAATACCAAACTCCTCCAGACAAGGTATTGGTTAATTGAAGACTTTCCAACTTACATATATTGGTAATGCTAGGGGTAATTGACGGAACAACGGGTGGTAAGGCGTTTACAGTAATTGATGTATCAACAAAGTTAGTTCCACAATTAGTGGTAATAGTGTATCTAATTTTTACCAAACCAGCTGATTTTGAAATTACAAGGCCATTAGCATCGACAGTTGCAATTAAAACATCACTGCTGGACCAAACTCCATTTGGAATTGCATTGCTTATTTTCAAAGTGTCGTTAAGACAGATAACATTCTTTGAAATCAGTATTGGTGATACTTTTGGAATTACATTAGCAACTGTAATTACGTATTGCTTAAAGTCAGTACCGCAACTTGTTGTAACAGTATATCGTACTGTGTCAACACCCAACGAAACACCAAAGAGCCAACCATTATTGTTTAGAGTTGCAACAGCTGTATTGCTATGTGTCCAAATTCCACCTGCATATACATTCGATAGTTTAACGCTATCTAAAGGACAAATACTATCTTTTGTGGCAGTAATTGGTGGTACAACCGGTGCTGAGTTATTTACTGTGATAACTACTTCTTTATAATCACTACCACATGTGTTTGATACTGAATATCTAATTGTATCAATTCCAGTAGTGATTCCTTTTACCCAACCAGCATTATTAACTATTGCAATGCTTGTATTTAATGATGACCAAGTACCGCCTATTATTGAATTGGTTAATAATATGCTGTCATTTGGACAAACAATTAAAGTACCATAACTAATACTTGGAACTGATGGTTTAGATGGACTAACTGTAATGGTATCTTCTACGTAATTTGTTCCACAATTTGTAGAAACTGTATATCTAATGATTGCTGTACCATTAGATACACCAATAACCAAACCTTTTGAATCAATTGTTGCAACTGAAGTATTGTTAGAAGTCCACAAACCTCCAATAGTCAATTCAGACAATTGAATTGAATCATTAGGACAGATTACCTTTTTGCCAATTACTATTGGCGAAACTAATGGTTTCACATTCGCCACTTTTACGATAAACTTAGCAGAATCGACTCCACAACTATTACCAACTTTATAATAAATCGTGTCAATTCCAAAAGTTACACCATAAACCAAGCCATTGTTGGATACTGTTGCTATACTATTATTTGAACTAATCCAAGTTCCACCTTTAAGCACATTGGATAACTGAAGACTGTCTAATGGACAAATACTATCCTTAATTGCGGTTATTGCAGGAACTACGGGTGCCGCATTGCTGACCGTGATGACAACTTCTTTGTAATCTGTACCACAAGAGTTGCTTATGGTATACCTAATTGTATCAGTGCCTACAGTTAATGCCTTAACCATGCCACTTGCGGAAACTGAGGCAACAGTAGTATTTAAGGAAGACCAAACTCCTCCAGTTGTGGCGTTAGTTAATTGGGTACTATCATTTAAGCATAAAACCAAATTACTAAATCCAATTGATGGTAGACTTGGTGCACCTGGAGTAACATTGATGGTTACTTCTTGATAATCTGATCCACAATTTGTGGTGACAGTATAACGGATGATTGCAGATCCAACAGCTATTGACTTGACATGACCTGTCGTATCAACTGTTACAATAGATTGGTTACTACTACCCCAAACACCACCTTTATAGGTATTGCTAAGTTGAACTGAATCAGAGAGGCATAATGTACTTTTTGTAAGCGTGATAGTAGGTACAATAGGTTTGATACTTACTACATTCAAAATAAAATAACTTGAACTAATGCCACATGTTGTAGTAACGGTATATTTAATACTGTCTGTTCCAATGGAAACGCCTTTAACCAAACCAGATGCGTCTATGGTGGCTATGGCATTATTTGTACTTTGCCAAACACCGCCTGGATAAGAATTGAAAAATCTCAAAGTATCTAAAGGACAAATACTATCATTTACAGCAGTAATTGAGGGTAAAATTGGAGCAGAGTTATTAATATTTATTACAACCTCAGAGTAGTTTGTACCGCATGATGATGTTACTGTATATCTAATAGTGTCAAATCCAGAAGTTATAGCTGTTAAAATTCCACTAGTAGTAATTGTGATTTTTGAAGTAGAAAATGTCCAAAATCCTCCGGAAATAGCGTTGCCCAGGTGCAAAGTATCCCCAACACAAATTGTTGTTTTGGAAATAAGAATGGGTGGTACAACAGTTGAATTGGTTACCACAATATTTACCGTATTACTAAGGGTAGAGTCTTTACATGCACCAGAACGAATAATGTAGCAAAATATGGCATCTCCATTTACCAAAGCATTGTCAGTGTAGGTAGCACTTGTTCCAGAACTAATAATAGCGTTATTTTTATACCATACGAATGTAGGAGTAACCCCACCATTTGTAGATGCCGCAGTAAAAGTAACTGAGGAACCTGGGCAGATTGTCGTGCTAGAGGCTTTAATTGAAATGGTTGGCTTTTGTAAAATCTGAATGGTAATTGGAGTAGCAACTGCTTTACAATTATCCTTATCTGAAATGGAAAGACCGTAAGTTGCATTTGAGTTTAAAACAACTGTAGTTGGACTTGATATTGTTGAATCTGCTGGATTAGACAGCCCATTAGCTGGTGACCATTGGTAAGCAATTGGTGTTTTACCGTGAGCAACATTTGCACTTAAATTAAATGAAGTACCCTTACATATAGACGTATCACCAATAATTGTTGCAATCGGTAAGCTGTCAGATACTCCTAGAATTTTCTGGAACCCAACCAATTTGATATCATCAATTGCCCAGTTTTCATTGGTACGATTGTTTGAAGCGGTTACTCTAAACCTAAATTGTGATATACCAATCGGCAACTTTACGTTAAATGCACTATTTGTGTCGGCTGCTGCAATTGTTTTTAATGTACCATAATTTAATTTGGTTTGTGGTGTAGTGGCAAATTTGAAAAGCTTATTGTTTCCGCCAGTGTGAGTCAATAAATCAATCCAAGTTGTACCTCCATCTGTTGAAGTTTGAACTTTTAAATCTTCCCCAGCATCTACTCCACTACCACCAGCAGTTGGGCCAGAAGCCCCGGTTCCGTCTAATGAGGCTAATTTGAAAGTAAAGAACAAACTATCGTAAACATTCAACCCATTAATATTACTGAATGTAAATGTGTTAGTTGAAGTTCTAGTACCATTTCCATTATTTTGAGAAAAACTTTTTCTTAGGTAATAATTTCCTTTAAGATTAACAACACCTGACACATCTGTGCCTGCACCAGCAATTGTGTAGGTTACTGGTCCGAAAGTTGGTGTCCATGGAATAGGAGCTGTTGGGCTAAAATCTTCATCCCTAATTGTAACTGTTTGAACTGTTGAAGGTGGAATAAGTACATTAAACTTGTTACTTACCACAGATGTGAATCCAGCCGAACTAGCTGTTAGTGAAATATTGTTTTGAACACTTCTAGTAAAAACAATACTATCAAATGTAGCAACACCATTAATAAATGGTTTTGTTTGTGAAATATATCCACAACCACCATCAGAGGCGGTTAATGTTACATTACCCGCCTTATTTCCAACTACACCAGTTGCAGTACAGAATTGTCTAACCTTAACACTGGGCTGCATTTTTTGCCCCTCACTAGTGTTAGTAGGTTGTTGTAAAAATCCAATAGCGTTTGGGTTATTACAGGGAACTGGAGGATTAGTTACGATTACAATAGCAACACTGCTTACTGCTGGAGCACAGGTTCCGCTTCTTACAATACAATAATAATAGAATGTACCAACAGTATTATTAGGTGGTATAAAAACAGAATCGGTTGCAGTTTTAATAGGTACACCACCAGTTGTAGAATTTTTATTATTTACGTACCATTGATAAGTAGCCCCGTAAGTTGGTGCTGACATTAAAATAGGTGTAACTGGATTACCAGCACCAGTGTAAACAGTTTGTGAAGCTGGTGCAGGTTGGATGGCTATTACTGGTGGTTCGGTTATAGTAAATGTATCAGATTTTACATTGCCACAACTTGATAGTCCCCCAATCCCAGTTACTGAATAAATATAAGTTCCATAAGGTAGGATAGCAGTATTAACCGTCACAGTATCTCCAGGGAAAGACGATGTTTTATCTAACCCATTGGGAGTTGCACTGCAAGTCCAAATGAATGAATCTATTCCCGAACCTTCTGCTACAATTTTTACAGGGACACCTTTACAAACAAAAGGAAAAGATAAATTTATTTTTGTATCAACATATGCCACACCAGATACTGGTGCCATACTGTAATCACATACATCGCCAGCAAAACCATCGAACATCAAATAATAAGTTGCGCCGATAGTTAATCCACTTACAGCAATTTGATGTGGCCCTTTTTGAGGTAGCAATTGATTGTTACAATATTTGGATGTTACAGCTCCAGAATTGCACCCACCAGAATAGAAAAAGGTTTGTACACCCCCTCCGCCGCTTCCAGGTGCTCCAGTCCCATCGAATTCGCTGTTATATACCCAAATATTGAATGTAGCTGACGTAGCACTTGCTATAAATTGTATAAAGGAATTGTTATCAATACTACCACAAAAAGCAGAAGTTAACTGGCCCCAGGTATGGGTCGGTGAAAAATCAGCAGAAGTATTGCCACAAAAACCATTGAAATTACAAACCATAGGTGCAATATCACAACTTTCTTGCGCAACATTCACACTTGTACAAACTGGTTTTATAGGTACTACAGGAGCTGGTGGTGCAGGCGTATTATTAAAGGTAAGTGACCAATTTACTAAAATACCTGAATCACCCGCCAATTCGTCGATAATACCTAAACGCCAAGTTCCATTTGCATTTTGTCCGTTATTAACCTGCCCTAATGGATCGATTGGTTTAAAATTTCCAGTACAAGGAGCTGCTGCTGTTGATATGGAGGTTGCAGCGGTTTGTAAAAAAACAGTATTTATATAATCAGAGCCCCCACCTCCATTATTCGCAGCTAATTGTACCTCTACGCCGTTAGGCGCCTTTAGTCTTATTACCAAATCATTAGTGAACGGATGGGTAATATTAATTTTCACACTTGCCAACCCATAAGTACCATTAATAGTACCAACCCCAGTAACATCTAAGGGAAAGTAAGTTAATCCAACACCCCCATCTGGAATATTTCCCACAGAAGCACCAGAAGAACCTGTAAAAACTTGTGCGTTAAGTAAGCCTACAAAACATGTAGCAATAAGGAGTAGAAATAATTTTCTCATAAAACCGATTTACTATGAATAATCAAACAAAAATTTGTATCAGACAAAAGTTATTGTAGTCGAAAGACTACTATAGATTAATAAAATATACTAGTTCAAGTTGCGCCAAAATAAGTCAAAATGACTTAACAACTACTGAAATGTAAAAAAAAGCAAGAGGAATCGATGTTTTAGACGCTGATTAGCATGAAATATGTAGCTAACAAACTCTGTTTTTGTAAAAACAGTTTTTGTGACACATGATTCTTAAAGTAAAATAATAAACTCTTTTTCAAAATTTCTTTCACAGATGAGCTTATCATTTTGATCGTTGCCTCGGATAAAAAATAATTTGTAATCTATTACTTTTCGCTGTGGAAAACAATTAGACTTTATATGGTAAGATTGCTTAGATATTTTTTTTTGTAGTAGTATAACTTCAATAAATCCATGTGCTCAACAGAAAAAGATTTATTTCCATCCAATTCAAACAAATTTTTTACTTCTGCCTCCAAATCTGCATCAATCACTTTAATTTTCTCCTTCAACTTATCAATAGTTTCTTGATTATTGGACAATTTTGCATCTTCTAATTCTTCTCCTAGTTCCATCATTTCCATTAAAAACCTATTAGGCAGCTTGTATTTCTCAGTGTCTGACATTACGCCATTTATTTGAAGGAAATATTCTAAAAGTTTCATTGGATTACTCAATGTTTTATAAGCTTTGTTTAGATTGGCTGATTGCTGTAGAATTTCTGCTTGCTCCTCAGCAGAAGAATTGATGAATCTATCGGGATGTAATTTTCTACTAAGGGAATAAAATTTTTCCTTGAGACTATTTTTGTCAATAAAAATGGTCCTAGGCAAATCAAATTGTTCGAAATAATCCATAATTGAGTGTGGTAATCCAAGATTTAAAGCAGGTTAATCTATTCTGCAATGAAAAAATTGACTTTAGTTGAGTCAAAGAAATGCATCCTTTATATATTGCAGCAAATATAACCCCATGCATCAAATTGGATTAATAAGAGAGGGAAAAAAAATTCCTGATAGTCGAGTGGCGCTTACACCACAACAATGTAAACTTATCCAAGAAAAATGGCCGGTTAAAATTCAAGTTCAATCTTCCATTACTAGGTGTTATTCTGATGATGAATATAGGCAGCAACAGATTGAAGTGGTTGAAAACTTAGACCACTGTTCTATCCTAATGGGTATTAAAGAAGTACCCATTGATTTGCTAATCCCTAATAAAACTTACCTTTTTTTCTCCCATACCAAGAAAAAACAAGAATATAATAAAGATTTACTCCAAAGTATTGTCGACAAAAAAATTACCCTTATTGATTATGAATGCCTAGAACATGAAGACGGACAAAGAATTATTGGATTTGGTTTTTTTGCTGGTGTAGTTGGTGCTCATAATGGCATCTGGGCTTATGGCAAAAGAACAGGTTTATTTAATCTGCCCCGTGTTTTTCATTGCAAAGATTACCGAGCTTTAATTAGGCATTACTTTGGCTTAAAATTACCCAATATTAAAATAGTTGTAACTGGAAGCGGCCGTGTGGCTCAGGGAATTATAGAGGTTATGCATATGCTTGATATAGTAGAAGTAGAAACGGATGAGTATCTAAGTAGGGATTTTTCTTATCCCGTGTTTGTGCAGCTAAAGGGAGCAAACTTATATACACACAGAGAACTGCTTACTTATAAAAGAGAGCATTTCCATGCTAATCCTACTGAATATCGCTCTATGTTATTGCCTTATTTAAGTTGTACGGATATCTTGATGAATGGTGTTTATTGGGATAAAGACATACCTCGTTTGTTTGAGTTATCCGATGTTGACGAACAATTTAGAATTCAAACCATTGCAGACATCACAGACGACCTGAATGGGTCAGTACCATTAAATCTAGGTGATCAAACGATTGAAAATCCTGTTTACGGCGTAAACAGAGTGGACTTTTATAAAACATTACCGTTTGAAAAAGATTCAATTGATGTGATAGCAGTAGGTAATCTACCTAACGAATTACCAAGAGATGCTAGTAATTATTTTGGTGAACAATTGATTAAATACATCTTGGAAGGTCTATTGGGTAATCAAAATCCCATCATTGAGGGCGCAACGATGGTTAAGGACGGACTCATTAGTCCGAGATTTCAATATTTACAACAATGGTTAATGGAATAGTAAAAACCTACACAAATTGTCATCTCAAAGATTTAAATAGTAGTCTTTCAATAGTTTTTTAAAGGATGGGCTGTATTGATTTTCAATTTTTATAAACATCTCAGACATTTGAGGCAATGTGGCTTCTCTGACTAAAATATAGAAGACCCTAAATGCATCGTGCTTTTCGGTTTGCATTATTGTCAACGTATAGAGAACGAACAATCCAACATTCGCCGCCATTTCTATGAATTGTTTTGCTCTTACTGCGGGTATTAACACAGCGCATGTTCCAAAAGGTGATAACAGCATATTTACGCTATTCAACAACTCTTCAAGGTTTAGAGCAACACTGTGCATGGCTATGTTTCTTGCTTGATGAATACTTACTAAATCCTTTTCAAAAAAAGGAGGATTTGAAAAAATGAAATCATACTGCTTATTGCATTCGTGTCTAAACTTTAATACATCGTCCGTTGAAACACGTATCATTTCACTCCATTTAGATTCGGTTACATTTTGGCGTGCCTCTTCTGCTGTTTCTGGAACAAGTTCTATTGCATCAATAAAGACATCTTCATTTTTTTGTGCCACCATTAATGAAAGCAATCCTGTACCTGCACCGATATCTAAACAATAAAAAGGACTAGGTCTATTATTTTTTGAAACACTCAGATAATCAGCAACCCACGCACCAAACAAACAACCTTCTGTGGTTACTTTCATTGCAGCCGATTGCTGTGTTACTTTGAATTCTTTAAACTGAAAATAGTTATTGGGCATAGTTTAATTGCAAATTCATTTGGGTGTAAATTCTCCATAATAAAAAACCCACCAATTTTCAAGTTGGTGGGCGTAATTAATTAGGGTTTCATTTATTTTACATAAACCACTTTGTAGCGTTTATTTTCTGGTAATTTTTCTAGTAGTTCAGTACTTACCAAACTCATTTTTTGCTTACGCTTAATTTTAAGCTTTGTTTGCTTTAAAGCATTCAAACTACTTTCTTTGGAATCCCAATAGCTTATGCAAATAAGGGTATTGCCATTTTCAGCATCAACGCCATATTCCCCAAAATGAAAGCCTTTTTCTTTTTTGGAAGTACCAAATAATTCAACCACTTTTTCTGTAAATAAATCCTCTAATTCTTTATTGATTGTCCAATAAGTCAAAGAGGCGTAGTCATTTACTTTATAGTTTTTAATCACTCCTGATTCTGGTATATACTGGTTAGCAATATTAAAAGCCAATCTTCTTTCTGCTACACGAACATTTTTCTTGCCTTTAGTTTTCACTGTACTCTTTGCTAATTTTTTCAATGTGCTGTCTAGCCATTGCTTGTATTCGGTGGGGGAATTCCAGAGTACAGATAAAACGGTTTGTTCCTTCCCGGAAACTGACTCTAGGATGTTTGCCGATACAAAACCTGGTTTTTTAGTGGCATTTTCTAAAATTTGCTTAGCTTGTTTGGTAAGATTTACCGCTTTATCTGGTGTGGGATTTAAAAACACATAGGCTCTAATGAGCCCCTTTGCTTGTGCATTTATATTGTTTGTGAAACCAAAAATCAGTAGAACTGCAAATACAAAACCTTTGAAAGAGGCATTAAATTTCAACATGGCAACGATAATAGTTATTGATGAATAATTATGAAGCTGGCTAAAGTATAGCCAAAACCAATCCAAGCTGTTTTTTAGTGAAAATTTAATGTTGAAAAGCTAACAGTTGTTAGTTGGTTAGAACCACATACTACATAACACATGAAAAGGAGTAACTCTTGAATATACCTAGTTAGTAGTTGAGCTAAATCGTTAAGTTGGCTTTACCAACACTTTATCAATACGGTGGCCGTCCATATCCACAATTTCGAAAGTGAATTCTCTCCAAGTAAATGATTCGCCAGTTTTTGGTATTTCTTGCAATTCTGCCAGGATAAAACCTGCTAGTGTGTCAAACTCTTGCTCAATCTCATCAATCCACTCTGTTTTGTCAATATGTTTTAAAAAGTCGTAGAAAGTAATTTGGGCATCAATCAAGAAACTGCCATCTGGGCGTTCAGTAATTTCGTAAGCTTCTTCATCGGGTTGGGGAATATCGCCCACAATTGCTTCCAAAATATCATTGAGCGTTATCAATCCTTCAATGCTGCCATATTCGTTAACAATAAAACAATGGTGTATTTTAGTTTCTTTAAACTTTTCTAATACCTGATAAGCAGTGTTGTTTTCTGGAACATACATCGGTTGTTTAATGATAGATTCCAAAAGGACATCTGCATCTGCGGTAAATAATTCTTTAATAGTTACAAACCCTTTAATTCGATCTATACTTCCTTCACAAACGGGGTAAACCGTGTGCATCGCTTCTTTAAGGGTGTTTTTTACATAGCCCACGGTTTTGGTGGATTCTAACCACTCAATATCGTTTCGGTGGGTCATTAAACTGGTGATGTTTCGGTCGCTTAGGTGAAATACCCTTTCAATAATTTCTTGTTCCGCTTCTTCAATGGTACCTTGTTCCGTTCCTTCGCTGATGATGGCTTTTATTTCCTCTTCTGTAACCGCAGTATCGTTGTTTTTGATGCCGAGCAATTTGAGTAAGAAAAAGGAGGATTTATTCAATAACCATACGAATGGAAAAGTAACGGTTGAGATAAACTGCATGGGCCCAGCAACAATTTTGGCGATTGCTTCTGGATTGCTCAATCCAATTCGCTTGGGAACCAATTCTCCTAATACTAAGGAAACATAGGTGATTACAATCAACATCAAAACCTTAGAAATGGAATTGACATAAGCGTGAAGAAAATGGTATTGCTGCAACCAATCGGCTATATGCTGTTTAATGCCTTCTTCGGCATATATACCTAGTAATATGCTAATTAAAGTGATGCCTATTTGTACGGTTGCAATAAAGGTATCTGGCTTGTTGGCAAGCAGTAATGCACGCTTAGCTTTGGTATCGCCTTTATTGGCTTGCCCCTCTAATCTGGCTTTACGCGCCGAGACTAAAGAAATCTCTGCCATGGCAAATAAGCCATTTAAAAGTATCAAACCAAAAATTATCAGAAATTCTATCATGGGCTGCAAATCTAAGTGATATGCTTGTATTTAAAACTTTGAACAAAAATAGGGATAACAAATGATGGTTTAAGCAAGAAATAAAAGGGTGCATATAAGTTTTTCGTTTTGCCCCTCGCCTTTCGGAGTGGGGTTGGGGTTAGGTTTAACGAATGACTGCGAAAAACTTTTGTGCACCAGAAATAAAACTACAGCACGATTCCAAAAAAGTACTGCATTTATCCTTCTACCAGTGTTAATGGATAGTGGTTTGCCATACGCCGATTGTAAATACCTGCAACAGCATACCCAAGTAAACAACCAAGTAATGCCCCCACTATTACATCTAAAGGATAATGTACCCCCACGTATATCTGACCATAACTTATACTGGCCGCCCATAGAAATAGCGGCCATTTCCATTTAGGAACAAAAGCTCCTAGGGTTTTATAAATAAACATGGCAAAGCCGAAATGATTGGTAGCATGAGAAGAAGTAAAACTAAATCCACCGGAACAATGATCCAGCAAAAGCCGCACTGGAAAATCAAGTGAACCATCAGCACAAGGGCGTAAGCGCATAAACGTATGTTTGAAGAAAGTACTACTTATTTGATCAGACAAGAGCACATTAAACAGCGCAAACAATACCCAAGGCCAAGCATTTTTTCTAAAGTTTAGCAGCATGAATGCCAGCAGAAAAACATAAAAAGGTACCCAAGTGTTGCTTTCCCGCCACCAAGGATAAAGGTTATCCAAAAAACCAATAGTCCATTGGCTGTTAATTTTATGGAACAACCATTTGTCTGCCCGAATTAGTTCATTTAACAACCCCATATTATCCAGAAAAAATACCCTCATAAGTACACAATTATTTAATCTATTTTTCCTTATTTACCCAACGCTCTTTGGTACAATTGGATAGCGTTTTCAAACCCTAGGTACAAGGCATCACATACCAAGGCATGACCAATACTTACTTCATCTAACCAGGAGATGCTTTGTGAAAAATAGGACAGGTTATGACGATCTAAATCATGACCAGCATTCAAACCCAACCCAACCAACTTGGCTGTTTTGGCTGCTGCAATATATTGGGCAATAGTTGCGCTTTGGGCCATTTCCGTTTTGTTGGCAGACTGCAAATAGTGCTCATAGGCAATGGCATAGTCAGCCGTGTACAGTTCTACTCGGTCTGCACCAGTTGCTGCTGCCGCTTCCACTATTTTTTCTTGAGGATCTACAAAAAGCGAAACCCTAATGCCTGATTGATGAAAAAGAGCAACAGTATCTGTCAAGTATTCTTTATGTGCTATGGTATCCCACCCATGATTACTGGTTATTTGCCCTTGTTCATCTGGTACAAAAGTTACTTGATGTGGCTTTACCGCTAACACTAAATCGATAAATTTTTGTTCTCTAGGATTACCTTCTATATTGAATTCGGTGGTTATTATGGGACGAATATCATACACATCCTTGTAAGTAATATGGCGTTCATCTGGCCTGGGATGAACCGTAACGCCATCTGCGCCAAAACGTTGTGCGTCCACAGCCGCTTGCACCACATTTGGACGATCTCCTCCCCTGCTATTCCGTAAAGTCGCAAACTTATTGATGTTTACACTCAATTTTGTCATGTGGCGAAGATAATTGGTGCAGTGGTTGCTAATTGCATCAACAGAATAATTATAGTTGTCATTCACTGATTTGTAGCTTGAAATTTTTCTGTTAAAGCAATTTCTATCCTATTTCCGCTTGGGTGATTAGCCATTTTTGGGTGTTGCCACGTATGCACGAATTAGGACTAACCATTAACCAATTCTACTCTTTACGATTACAGTCGCATTCGCTCCAATGGCACGTACAGTTGTGCGACTTTATTCTGTTAGCGCCTTCGAAAGCAATGGGTGCATAAAAGTTTTTCGCATTTTCTTCACCAAACCGCTACGATGCAGAGGTTTGATAAATGCTACTACCGAAAAAGTTACATGCGCCAAATAAACAAAGTGTAGAAATATCTTTTAAACAATACCAGGCAAAGATTCCAGTTCCCTCTCCTTAGGAGAGGGGTTGGGGTGAGGTTTAAATTAGGGCAGCGAAAAACTATTATGCACGCAAAGCATTTCAAAAAATGACAACCTGCTTACATTATTTCATAGCCTTATCTTCAATATATAATAGCGATGTAGAAAAGTTGCTATCAGCTAAATATTGATGCAACTAGCAAGCCTCTGTAATTTCACTATTGCACAAAACAAAATCTATTCAGCAACTGCTAAGGGATGGTATCAGATAGAATTTTACAATAAATTTCCTACTATTGCGGCATGAAGCTTTTCCTTATTCGTTATACGAAGATTTTTTTTATTCAGCTAAGATTGCATGTTGTATTTGGAAAACTACTTGGCTTTTTCGATAATATGGCCTACCTAACCAGACTGTCTAAATGGGTTTCTGAAAATAAAAATATACCATATAACGACTTCCCGAGCAAATGGGATTATTTCAAGCGAAACGACTTCTATAAATACGTTTTTGATACCCAACAATTAGACGACGCCATCAATTATTTAGAGTTTGGGGTGGCAAATGGCGAGTCTTTTAAATTGTGGTTACAACAAAATAAACATCCTGAAAGTCGCTTTTATGGCTTCGACACTTTTGATGGTTTACCCGAAGATTGGGGTGTTTACAAAAAAGGGTACTTTTCAACTAATTTCAGGGTGCCTGAGATTAACGACCAAAGGGGAAAGTTTTTTACAGGACTTTTTCAGCAAACATTTTCCACTTTTTTAAAGGATTACAACCCAGCTAAAAGAAACGTAGTGATGCTGGATGCAGATTTATACTCCTCTACCCTATTTGTACTCACCTCCTTAGCTCCTTACTTAAAAAAAGGGGACATTGTTTTCTTTGATGAATTCGTAGTTCCTACCCATGAGTTTAAAGCATACACAGATTTCTTGCAGTCTTATTATTTCAATCTTAGGTTAATTGCTGCCGCAAATAATTATTATTTCGTGGCTTTTGTAATTGAATAGTGTTACTATACTCAAATAGGGATAAAAACGTGCATCAATTACCCGAAAGTTAAAACTTTCGGGTAATTTAACTGCTTCGTATTCCGTGCGTATCTTTTTATCCCGTTTTAAGTACAAGTAGCTACCCAAAATGTAAGTTTGACATAGTATTTTGTAGATTGTTCTCAAGAGATTGTCACCAGCTCCGTACCACTTATTTAAGGAAATTCCTTAAATCATTTACTTACGCTGCACCATATTTAAGCGAGCAACAAATACCCCCTATCTCATCATCACAACACCCATTTACGCTTACAACAAGTACCTGACATGCTCCCCAAATCTTCATTTTTACATCTAAAAATGACGGGATGTCATACTTTTTAGACGGGATGTCATGCTTCAAGGTCGGGATGTCATGCTTCGTTGACGGGATGTCATGCTTCAAAGACGGGATGTCATGCTT
>JAIXOJ010000196.1 GCA_027486835.1 Chitinophagaceae bacterium | reverse complement strand
CTTAATACCACACAAATTGCTACACTGGATGATGCGTATGTAGCCATCGGAAGTTTTGCTTCTAAAACTAGTAACCCACCAAGTATCCAATACAAGCTCAATGTAGATGGAAAAATCAGGGCCGATAAACTTACTGTTAACACCACTGGAGCCGATTTTGTGTTCGACAGCAGCTACCACCTGGCACCGCTCCATCAAGTAGAACAATTTGTGCAAAAAGAACACCACCTCCCCGGCATCGCCTCCGCCAAAGACATGCAAACCAATGGTCTGGATGTGGGAGACAACCAAACCAAACTCCTGCAAAAAGTGGAAGAATTGACGCTGTATGTAATTCAACAGCAAAAGGAAATAGAAACCCTGAAAAAATTGGTCAAGAAGAAACCCGTTAAAAAATAAGAAGTATCATTTGTCTAGTAAAATCTAAGGATATGTATAATAAGCTATTGCTAAATCTAACTATAGTTATTGGTGTACTTGTTTTCTGCGAAAAGTTAACTGCTCAAGTGAATTTACAGTCAGGCAGTGCCACATTTAGTTTGCCTATGTTCAACTGGCAAGACCCGAAAAGCAGACTTTCTGATGCCATTTCATTGAATTATAATTCTGGGAATGGATTAAAAGTTGATGATATAGCTAGTAATGTAGGCACAGGATGGAATTTGATGGCAGGTGGAGTAATTACAAGAATGCAAGTTGGGGAACCAGATGATCAGATGAGATATGATGGAAACTCAACAATCGGCGATTTGAGTAAATATCCTAGCGGATATTTGTATAATCCAATTGATACGAAGTGGGGATGTCCAAAACTTTTAAAGTTTTACCCAATTTTTTCAAGTGAAAATCAGATTTACAAACAAAATAACCCTTCTGCCGCAGATAGAGAACTCGATTATTTTTCTTTTCAATTTAATGGAAGAGGGGGCATGTTTGTTCTAGATAAAAGTAAGTTTCTATCTGGGGAGTATGTTGGAATTGTATTGGGGGAAAGCAGGTTACAAATAAAGTTCGAAATAGATAATGCTATTGTACATAACGGTCTGGAAGCTAGGACAACAATTACCTCATTTTCGATTAAAGACGAAAATGGAATTACCTATATCTTCAAACAAAAAACATTTACTAAAGTATTAAGACGTCATTACTGTAAAGCTGATTTTAAAACAATTGGTAATAGTCCATCTCCGGGTCCGCTTGATTTGGGATTTCATGAAAAAGTATATCAAGAAACAGATTTTGATGAATTAACCTATCGGCCATATGTTATTAATAGTTGGGCATTAACTGAAATAAAAGATGATGTTTCAGGAAGATTTATTCAGATTAATTACAATGAGCTGGATATATCAAATACAAAGAATTTATACATTTCCACTTTAACTGATAACCGACCAATACATAGGGATCATATGAATGCAACAAACTATGTGGTGATTTCAAAAAGCAAGTGTATTGAACATACTTTTTGTATAAAATCAATTAGTTATCCAAATGGTTATAAAGTCACTTTTAAGTACGATGACAATATTTATAATGGAAAAACCTCAAGGCGAGACTTAAATGGGGCTAAAACACTACTAGAAATTGTATTTGAGTTGAATAAAGAAAGGCTTTATAGTTACGAGCTTGCTACTTCTTATTTTGTCTGGAATCAAATTAAAATACCACAAACTGTAAGCGATATAAATGCATCTAGACTTTGCCTAAAAAGTGTCAAAAAGGTTTCATCTAATAGTAAAATAACGGAGACGCCTTTTTTGTTTGAATATTTTTTAGGAGGAACAAAATCTGATGATTTTGTTCCTCCTCCCAACTATTATATAAGGGATATAGGAAATTATTACAATGGTGATAAGGCTAATATCTTGAATACGTCTTCAGATATTCCATATAATGACGAAGTGCAGAATTTGAGTTTTCAACAACTTCGTGCTTTGTGTTTCATTGATCAAAATTTCACGAAGAACTTTGATACTTATAATTCTGGATATGCAAAAAATGGACTTCTTAAGAAGATTTATTATCCATTAGGAGGAAGTTTGAATTATGAGTACGAACAAAATAAATTTAACAAGGGAGGCGTTAATTCGATAGTTCCAGGTGTTCACGTATCTAAAACCATTTTGAAAGATGGGGGATATTCGAGTGGTATTTTAAATACACAAACTACCATTTATGATTATGCAGATGATAATGGTATTTCAACTTTGTGGGGAATTAACAATCCGGAAAATTATAAAAAGTTTCATTCTGAAATTAATCCAGAGGATTCATATTTGGATTGTAATGTGTTTACTGGAATTGGAACAATGTTGGGTATTTCAGATGCTTGCAAATGCGATTACCATATAAAACACACAGGAATACCAACTTCTGAAAGTGCTCAATCAATTGGTGGTAGTCAGAATTTAGGATTAGCACTTGCAAATTACTTTGTAAACGTAGGAATTAATATAGGAATTCAAGCAGCAATTGGCTCTCAAGCCTCAGTAGATATATATTCAATAATTGCACAAGTAATAATTAGGATTCTTTTTTTTATTTGGGAGTGCAATCTGCCAGCAAATGGAATTGTCGATAATTTTACATATAGCAATTATGATTATAACTTATCGGTAATGTATCCAATTGGTTTTAAAAGAGTTAATGTTTTCCAACTAGATGAAAATGGAAATATTAACGGGAAAATGGTCTATGAATTTACTAATGAAAGCGATTATGCTCTTTGGCCCGAAACCGATAATCCATATTCTATGAAACAAAGGTTTGCACCTTGGGCATACGGCTTAATAAAATTCATTTCCACATTTGACAATACAGGAAAAAAGGTGTCTGAAATTGAAAATGTTTATAGTTTTTCTAGTGCAAAGATTGATACAGACCCTAATAAAAATAACCAATCCTGCAATTGTTGGGTTACAAGTCAATATTCAAAAAATAGTACTGATTGGTTCAGCAATAACAACTTTCTAACTGCAAATAATTATTCAACACAGAAAGATGGGGACATGTCTCCAAAAGTGTATAGTGTTTTTTCAGGTAGAGTACCTTTAATAAAAACCTACAAACGGTCATTTAAATCTGGAAGTAATTCTGTTAAGCTTGAGGAGTCAATTTCGTATGAATATAATTCTATAAACTTTTTAGTAAAAAAGATTATAGAACAGCATAGTGATGGAAATAAGCTAATAAAAGAGAATTATTATGCCGAGGATTTTACTTCAAATGATTATAAATATTTGGTGAATAATAATGTATTAAATGTTCCTGTTGCGATGTATAGCTCAATTATCGAAAAAGGTACTACTATTCCCAAATATTTAGGCGCATCTATTACTGAGTTTACTCAAAGTGGGTTGATTAAGCCTCTAAAACTATTTTCTGGAAAAACAACGAGTCCTATCAACTTTACATTTGATAAAAGTGTACCTAAAAATTTCCCCAATTTAAAATTAGTACAATCGTATGCCTATGATGCCCAAGGTCTTTTAATAGGCATAACAGACGAAGGCAATAGGCAAGTAACAAATATTTATGACAAGGAAGGAATGCATGTAGTCGCTACCATTAGCAACGCATCACCTACCATGGATAATCCATTGTACACAAGTTTTGAAGAGACAAATAATTTCAACAATTGGGGAGTACTTGCCACATCCGGGGGAGCATCTAACTTTAGTTACACTAGTCAATCTATTACTGGAAAGCAAGCGTTAACGTTAAATTCCAATTATTACTTAAAAGGCCAAATTACTAATAGTGCCAATAAAGATTATACATTAACTTTTTGGGCAACAAGACCTTTAACGGTTGATATCTATAATGGAGCCGTAAAAGTTAAAGCCCTAAATCCTGAATCGAGTACCATTCCTTCGGTTAACGGGTTTCAATATTATGAATACCATATAACTGCTAATATGGCAACCGATATTCAAATTGCTGGCAATGGCAATATTGATGAGCTACGTTTATTTCCCACAACAGCACAAATGAAAACATCAAGTTTCGATGATGTATTGGGGAAAATATCCTCCTGCGATGAAAATAATCGAATAATGTACTACGAGTATGATATGTTTCATCGGTTATACATGATAAAGGATGAAAAGAAAAACGTCCTAAAAATGTACGAGTATAATACCAAGGAATAGTAAGATTAAACCAGTATTTACGAAGAGTAAAAATAAAAAGTTATGTTTTTTTATAAAGAAATTGGCAAGCGTTTTCTTGCAAGTCTGGTTATTTTTTTGTTGCTACAAACGCCATTAATTGGGCATGCCCAAGCCTTGAAGTTGAAAATTTTGACGAAGCAGAGTATAAATTCAACAAATAAAGGTAAATATACTATAGAAATGAGCAGTGATCACGATTTATACACAGACAACATTACCTGGGCAATTGAAGGTGGTATTATTTTGAGTGTAGATGGTAATTCAGGTTTTAATGCAACGTATGATGGGGCGATTACCCAAGGAGGGCAATATATAGAGGTGCAATGGTATTCTTCTACAGGTTGTCGTTTAATTGCACGTAATAATACTAATCATAACTATGAACAGGCGGTGGCCGAAGTGGGGAATAATGTACAGGTGGAGCGAGTAGAGTCAAAGGCAAATCTGGGTAATAAATTCCGTATTAACGGACCAGCAGGGGATGATTATCAATGGGAAATATTTGACAATGCCTTGGGTACATGGAATACTCAAATAACCCATAATTCGAATGAATTGGAAGGTGTTTTCTTTAACAGCATTATTGGTAATAAAATCAAAGTAACAGACCAAAAGGATAATAGTATTTTAATAGACTATGACGTTCCACCAATTTCTATTTTCAAAGATTTGACGGTTTATACAAATAATCGATTTCAGCTCGGGAGTGTTTGCCAATATCGTATTACTCCATTATTTCTTACAAGCACATCAACCACTCCAACATTACCCTCACGCTATAAATGGGAGATAGAAGGCGGGGATATCATTAATGACAACATAGCGCATGAGTTTGGTGATAATATATTAGTGAGATGGCAGGATAAAAATGGCGGCAAGCTTAGGGCATCAGATATTAATAATATCAATGGCTTTCATTCCGATTGGCTAACTACCAATGTTGAGGGAATCATTGCTACCACTATTTTTTTAAGCAATTCTGCAACAACAGCTGGTAACAATAAAGTTGAGGATTTTGAGGACTTATGTGTGTATCAATTAAATGGAAATCGTTTTAGTGCTCCCCTTGGTTACGGTCTTGGGGATGATCCGCCTGAATATCCAAATGGAGTTACTACGATTGATGATTCATACCGACTTGATATGGGGTATAGTATTAATTGGTCTGTTACGAATGGTACAATAATTAGTTATTACCCTTTAACCGTAAAGTGGAATAAGCTACCAGGAAAAGTAACTGCGGCCATCAATTACGATATAAACTGTTCTGGTTGGGGTTGTCCTACTGGCGGGTCTAGCACTTATATTGAAACATTGGAGTTTGAGCAAGTTGTCAATCCACTAAAGGCCAATCGAATAAAGTATTGTAAAAACTTGGGTGGGTTGGATTACCCAACCTATAACCTACATAATGCTATTGACTGTTTGGAAGGGAATTTGGAAGCTTCTTGGGTCAATAATGGCAGTTCTTACGACCTTACTTTCCAGTGGCAAAAAAGTGTAAATGGTATTGATTTTGAAGACATGGCTGGTGAAACGAATATCTCATTAAATTTCAGTACTTCATTAGAACGAGATTATTTTTTCAGGCGAAAAGTTACGGATTCAAAAGCTGCATTTAGTTTTTCTAATGTATTATACATTAAAGTGCACCCACAAGGATGGGAAAATCTTAATTATGTCCGAGAACACACTATTCAAGTTTCAGGAAAAAAAACATTTGAAGATGTCATCTATTTACCCACCAGTGATAAACAACAGGTAACTACTTATTTGGATGGTCTAGGTAGGACAATAGAAACAGTCAATAAGGAAATGGCTACCCCTGCTACTGGAAGTACCGTTTGGGGAGATATTGTAAGTGGTACTGAATATGATGCCTTTGGCAGAAAGTTGAAAGCCTTTCTACCCTTTTCTACCACTACTGATCTGGGTTACTATAAACAAGATTGGCAAACGTTGCAAGCAGGATATTATAATACTGCTAATTTCAACAACGAGACGAATCCTTTTGCCATTGCTGGTTATGATAATAGTCCATTAAATAGGGTAACAGAAGCAACAGCTTCTGGCAAGGTTTGGCAAGCATCTGGGGTAAGTGGTAAAAAATTTGACTACGATATTAACAACGCCAACGACCAAGTACAGCAATGGTCCATCGACTATACAAGTAATGCCATTCCTAATAATAAAGGGGCATATCCAAGTAACGAATTGTTTAAAAAGACTTATACCGATGAAAGCGGTCATCAGGTTATCGACTTTACCAATAAGGCTGGTCAACTCGTGCTTCATAAAACACAAGTGGATCCTAATCCCTCCGATGCACACAATGGTTGGATTTGTACCTATCATGTATATGACAATTATGGCAGGCTGCGCTACCAATTACAGCCAGAAGCAGTGCAATATTTAGAAGCCAATAATTGGTCTTTCTTTAAAGCAGATGGCACGCTTAACCAAGAAGTGCTAGATGGGTGGTGTTTTTGGTATGTATATGACGAAAAAGGAAATGTTGTCTCTAAAAAAGCACCGGGAGCCCAACCCTTACGGATGATTTATGATATTCGTAATCGCTTGGTGTTCACCCAAGATGGTAATCAGGCCAGTGCTGCTGTGCCTCAATGGATGGTCAACTTTTATGATGTACTAGACCGCCCGGTACTTACAGCACTATACAATACGTCTTCATCCATTACGCAATTGCAAACGGATGCTAATAATTTAACCGCTTCTACTACGACCACCACCAATCAAGGGTCTTCTATAGTTAATTTGGTGATAGACAATAGACCAAGCACTAACCCCATTCGCTATGCCGCAACAAATAGTATTGATTTTGTGGCTTCTACACCTGCTGGATTTTCAACACCTACTAACGATGCTTTTGTAGCAGAAATTGACCCTAATGCCACAACGCCTACCATTGTACAAACCGTAGAAAGTTTGGGGAAACCAGTTACGAACGCTGATCTAAACAATCCTTCTATTTGTACCATACTAAAATATTACTACTACGATAATTATCATTATGGCCTCTCTAAAACCTTCAATTCAAACTTCAAAAACACCGATGCTTATGCAAGTACTACTACCAGCGATGATGTGCCAGCAATTGCCGCTTCTTCTCGTACCATAGGCTCACTCACTGGCACTGCTGTGCGGGTGCTAGGGAGTAATCAATTTTTGACTACCACCATATTTTACGATGAAGAAGGAAAAGCCATTCAATCCAATGAAGACAATATTAAAGGGGGTACAGATGTGCATACCACCCAATACCATTGGAATGGAACGGTTTTGAGTAGTTACTCCGACCATACTAGTACGGGTACCGGGTATAGTAATGGATTTGGTATGCTCCATAAAAATGAATATGATAGCAGATGGCGCATAGAAGCTAAAACCGTGACCTATGGTAGTAATAGTCCTAAAAAAATAGTAAGCTATGCCTATGACGATTTGGGTAAGCTGAAAACCAAAACCTTAGATCCTGATTTCAAAGGCGCAGGAAACCCCTTGGAAGCCCTAGAATATAGCTACAATTTACACAACCAAATTACGGGCATCAATAAAGAATATGCACTCAAAAACAACTCAAAAAATGAGCATTACTTTGGAATGTGTTTGGGCTTTGAAAACAAGGAAAGCAACACGTTTAACCAATCGAGCTTATTACTGAACGGGCAAGTAGCTGGAATAGTATGGTGTACGCAGGGCGATTATACACAGCGAAAATATGAATATAGTTACGACCCTGCTGGCAGGCTTATATCAGCCCAGTTTAATGAAAAAGATGCAGCAGGCACCTGGGGTAATTCGATGCTAGATTTTAGTGTGTGGGGTAAAAGTGGCAACGGGATTAGCTACGACTTGAACGGCAATATCCAAAACATGGTGCAAAAAGGCTGGAAGCTAGTGCAAGGCACTGTAGAAATAGATAACCTCGATTACAGTTACAAACCGTTTAGCAACCAATTGCTGTCCGTAACAGATAATGGTACTAGTGGTGCTGCCGATGGCCAAAATGGCGACTTTAAAGATGGCAATACTGGCGATGATTATGTGTATGACGACAATGGTAACTTAGTAATCGACCTCAACAAAAACATCAAAAATTTGGGTGGGGCAACAAGTACTAATGGTATTCGCTATAATTTTCTAGATAAGCCCGAGGAAATCAATATCGCTGGCAAGGGGGTGGTGAAAATAGTATATGATGCCGATGGTAATAAGTTGCAAAAAACCTTCACTCCTGTTAAAGGTTCGGTGAAAACAACTACCTATATCAATGAGTTTGTCTATTCCGACAATCAACTGCAATACATCAATTTTGAAGAAGGCAGGTTAAGGGTATTGCAGCCATACTCTTTTTCCGTAACCGATGCCAATGGAACCGTATTAGACAATACCAATGTAAGCGGCAATCTAAGCCTGCCCGTAAATGCTGCAACTTTTGATTACTACATACGCGACTATCAACAGAATGTTCGCATGATTCTAACCGAGGAAACCTACCAAAAGCTAAACACTTGTAGCATGGAGACGGACAATGGTAGGGGCAAAAAAGAAGCAGATGAGTTTAGTTCAGTAAATGGGAATGAAGTAAATAATACGCGTGTCCCCGTTGCAAGTATGCTAAATCAACCTTGGAGTGGGAGTATTGCACAAATAAATAAACACGGCAACTATGCTGGCAAACTAGAAAAGAATAACAGCATTGGAGCCAGCAAATTGCTACATGTGATGGCTGGGGATAACATCACAACTACTGTTGATTATTATTATCCACAAACAAACTTCACTCGTAATGGAAGTACAAGCCCCGTTTCCAACATGGTGCTGAATTTATATAATATTTTACTAGACGGCACAGTAGGTGCTTCGGCTTTAAAAAACGCCAGTAATGTAAAAGCCCAAATCCTATCAAGTGGGTCAATTGGTTCACCATTAGATAACTTTTTGGATCCTCATAAGGGTACAACCTCGTCCTCAACCCCAGAAGCATACTTACAAGTACTATTTTTTGATGAACGGTTTATTTTTGATCAATATAATAGTAGATCAATTCAAGTAAGCGATCCTAACGACGAAAATGGCTTTCTACCGTTAAGCAATGTAGTTGCACCAAAGAATGGTTATGTTTTCATTTATATCAGCAATAACAGCATTGAGCCAGTTTATTTCGACAATCTTAAAGTGAACTACACCCGAGGTAACATACTGGAAGAAAACCATTACTATGCTTATGGGCTAAAGATTGCCCCATTGAGTAGTAATGTGTTGCCTGATCTGGAGGAAGGCGAAACAGGAAATAAGCGTTTATACAACGATAAAGAACTTTGGGAGGAAGGAGATCTAAACTGGTATGACTATGGTTTTAGAAACTACGATGCGCAAATAGGGCGATTCACACAGCTAGATCCACTTACTTGGGAATATCCTGAACTCACCAATTACCAATATGCCAGTTGCGAGCCAATAGCCAATGTAGATAGAGATGGTTTGGAGGCAGATCCTTGTATTGTTTATCAACCTTTAGACTTTTGGAATAAAAACCCATTTTTTTCTGATAACAGTTTTAGTGAAGTAATTGTAAAAGGAACTATAAAAGCGAGCAGTATCGCTCAGACAGGACAACTAGCTGTGAGCAATTTAGCAATCCTACAAGCTAATTTTCTTCAACCAGCATTCCTATTCACAACAGCATTTGCAGTAAGTGCAATAAATGCATTTGTAACAGATCATACTTTTGGCATTGGCCGTTTACCAGATGCAAACACTAATTCTGATGCAATAAATTTTGGAGATGAATTGGGTAAAAAAACTGGAGATGCCTTGGCATTAATTCTAGGAAGTTCTGAAGCTTTATTAGGAACTGGTGTTACCATAGGAACTGGTGGCGCAGCAGCATTGGTTGGTTCACCATTATTGGCAGTTTATGGGGCTAGCGTTGCTGGTGTTGCTACTTATCATTTGGCAACTGATGGGAGTATTGTATATTCGACCAGTACGAATAGCAACGAGTCGGATAGTTATGAAAGTTCGAGTAATGCTTCCAAAGGTTCATCCTCAGGGTCAGGGGACAAGGTAGAAGATGCAGTAGGAGGAGTAATAATTAATGTTGAGAATTCTCCTTATTTAACTGTACAAAAAGGGAATAGAACTTTTCATATAAGTCCAAAAAGAGTTAAAGAGTTTGTGAAAAATCCATTGAATCCTAATTCAAGATTGGGGGATCAAGTGGATTTTAAAAAATATGGAGTGCCTAAAGGATCGGAAATAATAAAAGGTACAGGTAAAGGACATAAAAGAACCCCAACTCCTGGTGAAATAGAAATGTACAACAATTATTTCAAAAAATAAGTTATGAAAGTTAATGCCGTAATTAAACAATTTGTCTCATTTATAAATGTTAGCAATGATGGGATAAAACAACTATATAGCAATATTGAAAATGAGAAAAGAAATATTGATCTTGCAGATATTTTAGAAAATGGGTATTATCAATTTATTTGGGAAATAATTGTTGAATCTCAAATATGTTCTAAGGGGGACTATTTGGAGCCATATGGTGATGGAGCAGATTTTTATGGAGAATCGTCAAGGGTTGTTTACCCAGAGAAATTCGCAAATAAAAAAATTATTGTTAGTGTAGTTAATAAGGTTGATTACTTTTCAAAGATTAGTAAATTTAATCAAAATCTTGATTTTATTAAATTTGTGAGTTTTAATGGTAAAGAATATTCCGTAACTAAACCATTCGATTTTGTATTGTGTGAAAATCAGCTTGGGAAGCAGTTATTATTTAGATTCGAAGATGTTGATTTTTGGATTATAAATATAAGAGAATCAACTGTAAATGACCCCAGCTAGCGCATTCTATGTCAAAAACCAAATTTTAAGATGCATATTTTAGAGTATTAACATAAGGAGTACCCAGCTAGCGCGAGCTTGTAGCTCGTGTTATTCGCTTAGTTCTTCGCTGTATGTTCAAGTTCTTCGCCAATCTACATCAATCATTTTTTGAGTGTTTGTGTTGAGTGTGTATTTTTTACTTATTTTGGTTTCAAAATGCATGAATGAGTAGAAAGTACAACTTTCATAATAAAGGAGGCCTCTATTTCATCAGTTTTGCAACCGTGTATTGGATAGATGTGTTTGTTAGGCAAGACTACTTTAACACCATCCGAGATAGTTTAGACTATTGTAGAAAAAAGAAAGGAATGGAGATATATTGTTGGTGTATCATGCCCAG
>JAIXOJ010000190.1 GCA_027486835.1 Chitinophagaceae bacterium | reverse complement strand
CCGAATAAAGGAACTGTTGGGAGAACTATGTCTGGTAAGGAAATAAGCAACCAAAAATCAGTTTTTTTAAGAAAAACAACTCCAAAAATGAAAAATCCAATTGGGAATGCTAGAAAAAATATCGAATATAAAATTGGCTTGACAATTACAGGGAATGCCTAGGTAGTAGGTTTTAGGCAATAGGTATTAATAAGCCTAAGCTCGATTTACACTTGAACATCGTAATTCGATACATTTTCAACAAAAACAAATCGCTTGTACAAGCCCTAAAAGGTTGAATTATCCTTTTAGGGCTTTTTTATTGCCACAGATAAAAAGGACAGTAGTCCCTTTTATCACTGATTGCAGATGATAATCCATTTTCATGAATTTATTCTAATGCTTGCTGTTGCAATTTTTTTTGCTACAGTTGTTGTTTGTTTTATTAGCGAATATTGCAATCATCTATTTTAAGGCATTCTATTTTCTATTTGTTCCGTTTTAAATTAAAACTACGTTAGTGTACTTGATAAAAATAAAACATTTAGTTGCTTGCTTATTTTATATAGGAATCTGTAACATGCCCATGATGGGTTTTAGTCAAGGAAAGCAGTTTGCAGATCTTGACAAGCAAATTTATCTATATAAAGAATCAGATACCCCAGGTAAATTATTGTATAAAGAAGCAACTAAAATTTTTGAAACAGCTAAAGCCATTCAATATAAAAAAGGAATGGTGGAAGCCTTGTATTTACAAGGGAAAGCAAAGTTTGCTACAGGAGAAGTAGAGCAAGCAAAGAAGTATTACAACATGCTTCTAAGCTTTACCAATGAAATGAATGAAAAACAACTGGAAATAAATGGGCTGATTGGATTAGCAAATATTGCAGCTTTTAATAGCAGTCAAGAGCAATCTTTTACAATCTTTAATCAGGCTTTGGGCATTGCAAAAGCAATCAAAGATTCTATGCTTATCGCTAATATCTATAGTTCTATGGCGGGCATTATGATTAATAAAAAAAATATTGCTGAGGCCAATCAATACTTAGCAATTGCCAATTGTATTTACCAACAGCAAAAGAATATTTATCGGATTGCTACCACTTATACCGTTTTGTCGTCAGCATATGTGAAGCAGGGAAACTTTGTGGAAGGGAAACTAAACGCCATAAAAGCATTACAGCTTTTTGAAAGCATCAACAGTTATAAGAAAATGACGGACGCTTATCTTAGCCTTGGTATTTGCTATGATTATACCAATAAGAAAGATTCTGCTTTGTATTGTTATAGAAAAGCCTTAGAACTGGCAGCATTAAATCCTTATAAATTAATGGAAACAGATGTCTGTAACAATATGGCTATTTTGTTCGATGATTGGCAGTTGATTGATTCTGCCAATAAGTATTACATCAGGGCTTTGAACTTGGCAAAGGCTTCAAAAAACTATGAAATGATTGCTTTGGTTGCTGGCAATCTGGCTGAACTAAATGCGGAAAGACTGAAAAACTATCAATTAGCTTATGAATACCAACTCGTTTCTACAGAAGCTACTGATTCTCTTACAGTAGAAGAAAAAAACAAAGCATTCAACGAACTGCTAGTGAAGTTTGAAACAAAGGAATTAGCAGATAAAAGCGAAATTTTAAAGAAAGAAAATGAGTTACAGAAAATAAAACTGCAAGAAAAGAGCGTAATCATTATTGGGTTGGTTTTATTACTAACCCTCCTTTCAATTACTGGGGTGATGTGGATGTATTACAACAAAATAAAAATAAAGCAAGAGATTATTGAATTGGAGCAAAAGCAACTACGCTCGCAAATGAATCCACACTTTCTGTTCAATGCGTTAAACTCTATTCAACACTTTATTTTAAAAAGCGACACGCTAACTGCAAACAACTATTTGTCGGAATACGCAACCCTAATAAGAAAAGCGTTAAACATTAGCTCGGAAACATCCATATCTCTGCACGATGAAATAGCGTATTTAGAAAATTTTTTAACACTTGAGCTGTTGCGTTTTGAAGATAAATTCAGTTATCGCATATTGCTTAAAGAAGGTGTAGATAGGTTTAACAACAATATACCTCCCATGATTATACAGCCTTTTGTAGAGAATGCGATTCATCATGGTCTTCGATACCTTACCGCTACAAAAGGGGAGCTGTTGATAACTTTTGAAAGAACTGCAACGCATTTAATATGTACAATTAATGACAATGGAATTGGGATTAACGCTTCGCAGAAGAACAAAAAAAACCTTGTAGAAGAGTATGCATCTAAGGGAATAAATATTACCCAGAAAAGATTGGCATTGATTAGTAAAATAAAGGGTAGTGATTTTAGTGTGGTGATTGTAGATAAGCAACAATTGAATGAACATGAAGCGGGCACTTTAGTTGCCATAAAATTTCCTATATCATGATAAGTGCAATCATAGTTGACGATGAAGAAAAGAATGTATGGGTATTGAACAAAATCATTGAATCTTACTGTGACAATGTGGAAGTACTAGGAACTGCCCAAAACATTGTGGAGGCAAAAAAATTAATTGACGAGTTGAAACCTCAATTGGTGTTTTTAGATATTGAAATGCCCAATGGCAGCGGCTTTGAATTGTTATCGGCCATGGACAATATAGACTTTGAAATTATTTTTGTAACGGCTTATAACCAATATGCAATTGATGCCTTTAAGTATGCTTCAATAGATTATCTCCTTAAGCCGATTAATATCAATCAACTTAAACTTGCCATTCAAAAGACAGAGCAACGAATAACAGAGAAGCAGGCTGTAATTAATTATAAAGCTTTATTACTGGAGCTAAATAATAATGATTTACAGCAACAACGAATACTGTTGATTGGGTCAGACGAAAAGAGCTTTGTTAAGATAAATGAAATCTTATACTGCCTTGCCAAAAGGAGTTATACGGTGGTGTATATAACGAATAACCGAAAATTCATTTCCTCGAAGAATCTCAGGCATTTTGAAGAAACATTGCCCGAAAGTATTTTCTGTAGAATACATCACGGGAGTCTTGTGAACAAGCACCATGTACAAAGCATTTCTAAAGGACTAGGGGGAAGTGTAAGGATGACCGATGGCAAAGAATTGGAAATTGCGGTAAGAAGACGTGCTGCTTTTTTAAAAATGCTGTAGTATGATGGATGATTTGATGAATTAGCCGCTTAATGGATGCACTTGTAGGTTTTTTAAGCACAGTTATTTAAAAGAATTGGCTGGTTGTGGATTTTGTCATTGTTTTACCCAATGTTCCTTCTTAATAAAATGATGTATAAAATAACATAAATGCAGCCCATAAGACTTGACCAGTTTTGAGTAAAAGCAGGCATCTAATTACCCATATTATATTAATTTAATTGAAAAAAAAATGATTAAAAAGTTACAATTGAAAAGAAAAAACATCCTCTTTGTTTGTTTTTTAGTACTAATGACCGTTAGTAGCAATGCCCAACAGAATGCTATTTATAGCTGGGCAAAAGGGTTTACCAATAACTCTATAGCATCAGTTGCTACAGTGGTTACGGATGATAGTGGGAATGTGTATAGTGCTGGATTTTTTTATACCAATCTTGTATCGTTGGGTATTGCAAATAAAGGGTCTTCCGATATTTTGCTTATGAAACATAGTGCAACTGGTGCATTGAAATGGGTAAAAACCATTGCTTCGGCATCACTTGAAACCGCCGATGGCATTGCTATAGATGCAAACCAAAATATCTATATAGTAGGAAGGTATGAGGCAACGACCGACTTTGATCCTAGTACTGGTATTGCCAATTTAACACCAAAAGGAGGGATAGACATTTTCATGGCTAAGTACACAACCAATGGCGATTATGTTTGGTCAAAAGGCATTGGGGGTACAGGCACAGAGGCAGTTAATAAAATAGTTGTAGATGCTACTGGTAGTGTATATATCACTGGTCTTTTTAACGCTACTGTAGATTTTAACCCCGGTGCTGGTGTTGCCAACCTAAGCAGCAATGGGGCCACAGTTTATGATGCTTTTTTTGCTAAATACACTACTAGTGGTAACTATGTTTGGGCAAAAAGCATTGGTAGCACGGGTGAGGACAAGGGCTATGGTATAGCCGTTGACGTTGATAACAATGTGTACATAGCAGGAGAGTTTCAGGGTACAGCCGATTTTAATCCCTCATCCACTGCCACCAACAATTTAACTGCTGCTGGCACTAATGATATGTACTATGCAAAGTACGATGCTAATGGGGCTTATGTATGGGCTAAAAGGGTGGGTACGGCATCTAATTATGTAAGTGCAAGAGATATTAAATTGGATGCCGATAAAAATATTTATGTAGTGGGTGTGTTTGAGGCAAATACCGATTTTGACCCGAGTACTAATGTAGCCATTGTAAATAGAGGAGGGGTTTTTACAGGATTTGTGGCAAAATATAATTCGGCGGGCAATTATGTATGGGCTTTTGGCAATGGTGGTTCTGGGTCTATATACCACATACAGATGTGTTTAGATAAATTGAAGAGTGTGTATGTAACAGGCTTTTTTGATAATACCTGCGATTTTGACCCAAGTACTGCAACTGCCAACTTAACGAGTGCTGGTAACGAAGAAATGTATTTAGCAAAGTATGATACCGATGGAAAATATAAATGGGCTAAACGAATAGGTGGTACTGGAAATGATCAATCAGGTGGTATAGCTGTAGATACTTTGTTTAATGTAGTTATATCGGGTTATTATTCTGGCACAGTAGATTTTGACCCTAGTGCAGCAACTGCCAATTTAACCAGTGTTGCTGGAACATCAAGTGCATTTATTGCTAGATATAAGCAAACAGGTATTTGCTTGCCAATTGCTACCACATTTTCGGTTACTGCTTGTGATAGTTATACTTGGGTAGCAAAGGGTAATAAAATATATACTGCCAATAACAATACGGATACCATTCATTTAACCACAGCGGGTGGTTGCGATAGTTTGGTTACTTTGAATTTAACTATTTATAAATCCACAAGCGCTACTACCAATATTAGTGCTTGCAGCAGTTATACTTGGAATTCAATAACCTATACGAGTAGCGGTATTTATACCTACAACACGGTTAATGCCAATGGTTGTGATAGTGTAGCTACGTTGAATCTAGTTATAAATAAACCTTCAGTAACAGTAAAAGAGATAACAATATGCAATTCTCAACTTCCTTATACTTTTAATGGTTTAACTTTTACTCAAGAAGGAAAACAATCCATCGTATTAACGAATGCAAGTGGCTGCGATAGTTTGGTTACCTATGTTCTTAGCACGGTAAAAGATGGAATTTTAGATAATGCGGTGGTTGTACAACCTGCCTGTGACTCATCATTTGGTACTATCACTGCATCAATTTATCATTACTCAAGGGTGTTTAGAGGAACAATAGATGCAACAGATCAAAAACAAATAGGCCGTTTAAACATTACAGCACAACCTACCACCTCTTGCTCCGTTACGCCTACAAATCCTGGGTTGCTATCAGGCGATACTAAACAACGGTTTTATGAGAGTTATATCTTAACCAATACTACTGGTGCTACCGCTTGTGTGTCTGTTAATTTAACCAACTATAATTCTTCCAACTTTTACTCTGTAGCCGCCTATATCAATAGCTTTAATCCAAGCAATCCCAGCCAAAACTATTTGGGACACTTAGGAAAAGTGTTAAGCTTGGGTAATGATTACTTTTATATTTCAGTTCCAGCAAATGCTACGTTTGAAATTGTAGTGAGTACCTATTTAAGTGGAAACTTCTTTGGCGATTATACCTTAGAAGTAGGTGGTTTGGAAAAGCCAGAGTTTAGTATTAATAATGGATTGAATTGGCAAAATAGTGCTGTTTTCAATAACGCTCCAATAGGTAATAACATTTTAAAAATGCGCACAATAGGTACGCAATGCGAAGTGCAATACTTTAACAACCCCGTTGTACTCAATGCAAAAGCTAAAACATCATCCACAGCAGATTTGAGCATTTGTAGCAATCAATTGCCCTATAGTTGGAATGGATTAACCTTTACTGCGGCTGGTTCTCAAACCAAAACAGGCTTGGTAAACAGTAAAGGTTGTGATAGTAGTGCAACACTCAATTTAACAGTTAAAACAGCAACTTCATCAACAACTAATTTAACTATTTGCCCAAGTGATTTACCATATAGCTGGAATGGCTTAACCTTTAATGATGCGGGTTCTCAAACCAAAACAGGCTTGGTAAACAGTATAGGCTGCGATAGTAGTGCAACATTGAATTTATTCGTTAAGCCATTGCCGAATGCAGGAGTTATCAGCGGTAATAGTTCGTTTTGCTTTATTGGTGGCAGTACTACTTTAACGTCAAATGGAGATGCAGGGGGTGTTTGGTCCAGTAGCAATAGTAGCAGGGTAAAAGTAACAAGTGGAGGAAAGGTTACAGCCACTGTTGGGGGAAACTATATAATTTATTATACGGTTACCAATTCTTGCGGTAATGCGGTTGCTAGTTTTAATATTAAAGTAAATGTTCCATCTAGTTCAACGCTTTCTTTAAGTGCTTGCAATAGTTACACTTGGAATGGAACAACTTATACTGCAACGGGTGTTTATACAAAAACAGGCTTAACCAATGCAGGTGGTTGCGATAGTACTGCAACGCTAGAGTTAACCATTAAAGCAACATCTGCATCTACTTCCTATGCAAGTATTTGTTCTGGTGGGTTATATATCTTCAATGGTAATACATATTTCAAATCAGGTAAGTATTTAACTACGTTAACCAATAGTGTTGGTTGTGATAGTATCGCTACTTTGATATTGGTTGTAAAAGCCAGTTCAGCTTCTACAACCAATGCAAGTATTTGCAATGGTAGTTCCTACACTTTCAATGGTAAGACTTATACTGCTTCAGGAACTTATAAAGCTACTTTAACTAATAGTGTTGGTTGTGATAGTATCGCAACATTAATCTTAACAGTGAAAACAGCTACTACATCAACCACCAATCTATCTATTTGCGCCAGCGCTTTACCTTATAGTTGGAATGGCTTAACATTTACAGCCGCAGGTTCTCAAACCAAAACAGGCTTGGTAAACAGTCAGGGTTGTGATAGTAGTGCAACACTCAACTTAACCGTTAAGCTTTCTACCGTTTCAGATACCATACGCGCTACCATCAATCAAGGTCAATCTTATACTTTCAATGGCGTTCCTTATAACACCACAGGCATCTATTTTACTAAGCTAGTAAATGCGGTAGGCTGCGATAGTACGGCCATTTTATCCTTAACTGTAATAGCTCCATATGCCGTTACTGGTAATATTATTCACCCAACGGGTACTGCTGTTCAAAGAACATCCATAAACGTAAACGCAGTAAATACCACCACGGTTAATACTGCCGGCAACTACAGTTTGTCAATATTCCCTAATACTAATTTCACCATTCGCCCATCTAAAAACAATGATGTGGCAAAGGCAAACGGTGTTAGCAGCCTAGATATTGTACTCATTCAAAGCCATATCCTCAACAAAGCCTTGCTCAATTCTCCGTATAAAATCATTGCGGCAGATGTAAACAACAGTGGCGAAGTTTCTACCGTAGATTTATTGTTAATGAAACGATTGATCCTTACCATCGATACCCTATTCCCCAGCAATAGACTTTGGGCCTTTGTGGACAGCAGTTACAGCTTCCCCAATCCACTCAAGCCCTTCCCTTACAAAGACAGCATCCGCATTACCAACCTTAGTAGTAATACGGCAGCGCAAACTTTCATCGGGGTAAAACTGGGCGATGTCAATTACGATTGGGACCCAGCTACTTTGGGTGTTCGAAAAGAAAGCCAACCCTTGGTATTGGAATACCAACCAATGGCAACAACAGCGGCATCTTCACAAATACGAATCCCTATTAAGGTCAATCATTTTGATAAGCTCTTAAGCTTGCAGTTCACGCTTCATTTTGATGCTACGCAATACAGTTTTACGGGCATTGACAATAACCTCTTGCAACTTGATTACGGCACCAACCACAGCAGCAAAGGCGCCATCACCTTCTTATGGACCGACCCACAAGTGCAACCCACTACCTTGGCAGACGGTACCACCATCTTGGAACTCGTGCTAACCAAGCGCACTGGCATCACCACGCCACCCGTGTTACAAATCAGCTCCAGCCATACCCCAATAGAAGCTTGGGACGGGCAATTTGCCCAACACCAAATACTGATGAAAGCGGCAACCACAGAAGTAGCTGCGCCCCTGTCAGAAAGTTACAGCCTATCGCCCAACCCAACCGAGGCGGATGTATTCTTAACCTTACAGCTCGCCACCAGCAAAACCCTTCGGGTTACGGTTAGCAATGCCGCTGGCCAAAAGGTAAAAGAACTATCCATCAACGCTCCCCAAGGCCAATCTGTACACGCGCTCTCCTTGCGCAGCACCCATCGGTTAGCAGCAGGTGTGTATTATATAGATGTGCAAGGCATGGACAACCGTTCGGTGAAAAAATTGGTGATACGGTAAGCAGGATTTAGGTTTTAAGTTTTAAGTATTAGGTATTAGGTAATGGGTATTAGGTAGTAAGTTTTAAGTTTTAGGTAGTAAACAGCGTTAGTTCAATTACCTCCTGAATAGATGTTGTAAGCATTGCAATTCGATACTAACTGGGTGCATAAATGTTTTTCGCCTCTTTGGCAAATTTTTATAGGATTTCAAACCCTATGAAAGTTAAAACGAAGATTCAAAACGAAAAACTTTTATGCACCCTTTAATATTGGGGCAATGCTTTTTTTATGGAATCCAATAATGGGAGGGAATCCTATACAACCTTCCGAAGTAGGATTGTTTTGGGAGGTTGGAATCCCCATTTCCAATGATTACCTGCCCATTCAAGGTTCAGTCGGCCTTCCGCCAATTGTCTTGGAACCCATCGGAGGCTCGGACAACCGACCGCCAATTGGATTGGAGGCAATCGGAGGGTCAGACGGCCTGCCGCCAATTGGATTGGGGCTGTCCGACCCTCGGATGGGCTGCCGCCAATTGGATTGGAGGCCATCGGAGGCTCGGACATCCTGCCGCCAATTGGAATAGGGCTATCCGAGGCTCGGACGGTCTGCCGACAATTGGCGGCAGGCTAAAGGAGGCCAACAAGAAAAAAGGCGAGGAAGGCAATGACCCAACCCTAGACCCAACTGAATAAATAAAATAGGATTTCTACCTAATTGAAAGGCTGTTGCTACCAAGCACAGCCTTTTTTAATGGCAAAACACCAAATACCCATTTCCCCAAAAAATCCCTAACATCGCAATTCAAACAACTAGATGAATTTGTAAATAAGTGAACCATGAAAAAGAATGTTATTCGGGTTTTGGTGGGTTTGGTAGCCTTGTGTTTTTTAGTAATGAACTCAGCGCAAGCCCAATGGAATCCTGTAGGGAATTATCCAATATATAACGGTAGCTTTTCGAACACGATCCAATGTCTAACAAAAGACAACAGCGGTAATATATATGCAGCAGGGGATTTCACCAACAGCAACGGCAAATGTTATGTAGCGAAATGGAACGGCAACACATGGAGTGAGGTAGGCGGCACCAATACTTCCACTTTTAATAGTATTATAAACAGCTTGTCTACCGATGGCAACGGAAACCTATACGCTGCAGGATGGTTCAAAAACAACAGCGGCAAGCAATATATAGCGAAATGGAACGGGAGTACTTGGTCAGAGGTAGGCGGCACCAACACCTCCACTTTAAACAGTTATATAAACAGCTTGTGTACTGATCCTAGTGGAAACTTATACGCAGCAGGGAATTTTATCAACGGCAGCGGCAAGCTATATGTAGCCAAATGGAATGGGAGTACGTGGAGTGAGGTAGGCGGCACCAATACTTCCACTTTTAATAGTGTGATAAGCAACGTGTGTTCTGATCCTGGTGGAAACTTATACGTAGCAGGGAATTTCACCAACGGCAGCGGCAAGAGATATGTAGCCAAATGGAATGGGAGTATGTGGAGTGAGTTAGGCGGCATCAATGCTTCCACTTTTAACAATTTTATAAACAGCTTGTCCACCGATGCCAGCGGAAACTTATACGCTGGAGGGTATTTTACCAACGGCAGCGGAAATAACCATGTAGCAAAATGGAACGGGAGTGCTTGGTCTGAGTTAGGCGGCACCAACACTTCCACTTTTAATAGTAGTATTTTCAGCTTGTCCACGGATGACAGTGGAAACGTATATGCAGCTGGGCGGTTCACCAATGGCAGCGGCAAACAGTATGTAGCGAAATGGAATGGGAGTGCTTGGTCTGAGGTAGGCGGGACAAATACTTCCACTTTTAACGGTAATATAGAATGCTTATCATCTGATGCCTCGGGAAGCATATACGCGGGAGGATCTTTCTACAGCGGAAGCGGCAAGAATTATATAGCGAAATGGAACGGAAGTATGTTTTCAGAGGTAGGCACTTCCATTTTTGATGGTGCTATTTGGTGCTTATCAACCAATAATGCTGGAAGCTTATATGCATCAGGGAATTTTACTAATGACAGCGGCAGGCAGTATGTAGCAAATTGGAATGGTAACAAGTGGTCTGAGGTGGGTGGTACAAATAAATCTATTTTTAATAATGTTATATCTAGCTTATCCACCGATGCTAGCGGAAACCTATATGCTGCAGGTTCTATAACCAATAGCAACGGCAATAAATATATAGCGAAATGGAACGGGAGTGCCTGGACAGAGGTAGGAGGTATCAATACTTCCACATTTAAAAGTACTATAGCGGCCTTATCCACCGATGCCAGTGGAAACCTCTACGCAGCTGGATGGTTCACTAACGCCAACAATAAACAGTACGTTGCGAAATGGAATGGGAGTCTATGGTCAGAGGTAGGTGGCAACAATACTTCTACTTTTAATAGTAGTATACTCAGCTTGGCTTCCGATGCCAGCGGAAGCCTATATGCTGCGGGTGGTTTCAAGAACGGTAATGGAAAAAATTACGTTGCGAAATGGAACGGGAGTATTTGGTCAGAGGTAGGCGGGACAAACACTTCTACTTTTAATAGTAGCATAAATATTTTGTCAACTGATGCTAATGGAAATCTATACGCAGCAGGGGATTTCAGAAATAGTAGCGGCAAGTATTATGTAGCAAAGTGGAACGGGAATGTGTGGTCCGAGGTAGGCGGCACCAATACTTCTACTTTTAATAATGGAATACTAAGCTTGTCCACTGATGCTAGCGGAAACCTATATGCAGCGGGTTTTTTTAGCAACGGTAGCAGCGGTTATGTAGCGAAATGGAATGGGAGTTCGTGGTCCGAGGTAGGTGGCACTAATACTTCTACTTTCAACAGTACTATCGGATGCTTGTTAACTGATGCTAGCGGTAGCCTATACGCAGCAGGAAATTTTACATTGCAAAATGTTGACTATTCAACCCGTTATGTGGCCAAATTCGGCAATACCACCACACCTGTAACCCTTACGTCCTTTACTGCAAAAGCCACGCCTCAATCACTGGAAGGAGTGCAAGTAGCACTTAATTGGCAAACTGCCACCGAAGTAAACAGCAGCCACTTTATAGTAGAACAAAGCAGCGATGGCAAAACATTCTCGGCAAAAGGCACTGTAAAAGCAGTAGGTTCTGGGGCAAATAATTATGCGTTTGAAGTTCCTTTTACTTTTAGTTCCCCTTCTGGGGATAGGGGCGGGGACGAAGGGCATGGGGTGAGGTTTTTCCGTTTAAAAATGATAGACAAAGATGGCAGCTTCACCTATAGCAAAATAGTGTCGGTTTCTATACCAAATACCTACCACTTACAACCGATTACTTTAAGTCCAAACCCAGCAAAAGAATTTACAACTGTTTCTATTCATCTATCCAAACCACAAACCATACAATACCAACTCAGCAACGCCGAAGGCAAGCCATGCCTTAAACAAAAGCAAACATTCCCTGCTGGAAATAATAGTTTTCCAATCAACCTGCAAGGTTTAGCAAAAGGAATCTATTGGTTGAATTTGGAAGGAATAGGGGTGAAGCAATTGGTGGTTGAGTAATAAAAAAGGGATTTACAGAAGGGATAAATTATTAACAATGATTACATTTTTTTTACAGTGAGTCAAAGGAGCAGTGTTGGTAGTACAAACGCTTCTACGTTTAATTATTGAATAGTAAACCTTGTTACTGATGCAAGCGACAGTTTGCTAATAGTTATACAGAAGTTAACTAAGATTGAAGCAACCATTTCTAATCCTTAGTAGGTTTTAGGAACGCCTTTGCAATCAGAAACACTGTTTGGTAATAAATGAGTGTAAATAGATTTTTAGCTCTATTGGCAAGCGGTATTAGCATCGGATTTTAATGGTTAACAAGGCTATATTTGAAACGCTAAATAATGTTTGAAAGTTATGAGAAGACCATCTATAATCAACAGCGCACTCTTGTGGGAGTATGACTTAGACACTTTTAATTATGACAAGTCGTATAAGATTGTGATTGAAAGAATTTTACAGATGGGCAATCTCAAAGAATGGAGACAAATGATGGCGTATTACCCGCTTTCTAAAATCATGTCAACGTTAGAATGGAGTGCTCAGTTAGATCAGAGAGATAAAGATTTCTGCAAACTTTTTTTACAATCAGACCTATTATATGCTTCATAAAGACCCATTTATTATTGCGCCTGCAACTTTCCAGCTTATCAAAGACTTGCAGTCACTCCCTTGCTTAAAGGAATTCTATTTAGTTGGTGGAACAGCATTGGCATTACAACTAGGTCATAGGAATTCTATTGACATTGATTTGTTTACAACAATAGAATTCGAGGATTCAGAATTGATTCCTTTCATTGCAGAACGGCATGAGTATAATGAGATTTTTAAAAGAAAAAATACCATTATTTCTTTGGTTAACAACATAAAAACAGACTTCATCCGTCATAACTATCCTTTACTTAAACCTCCAATTGTGGAAGAAGGAATCCGAATGTTAGGATTAGAAGATATAGCCGCCATGAAATTGCACGCCATTGTACAAAGCGGCAAAAGGTTAAAAGACTTTATCGATGTCTATTTTTTATTGGAGCATCTTTCTATGTCGCAAATGGTGGGGTTTTACGAACAAAAATATAGTTATTCCAATGCCATCATTGCGCTAAAAGCATTGAATTATTTTGATGATATCGACGAAGCAATGGATCCTCCCAAGATGATTAAACCCCTCTCTCTTAAAAAAATCAAGCAGCGTATTCAAGCAGCCATTGTTAGTCAATTCATTACTTTTTAGAAAGCCATCCAACGGGAGATTGGTAACAGTAGATTCAACCTTTTCAAATAAAATAGTACTCTTTATGCTTAAAATTCTACACACTGTTTTTTTAAAAAACTTGGCAACCACCATTCTTGCAATTGCGCTGTTTTTCACTACTCCCTTCTATTCCATCGCCCAATGGAGTGAGCTAGGAGGAACTAATAGCTCCACCTTCAATTATTACATACAAACGCTAACTACAGATGCTGCTGGCAATCTCGCTGCTGGAGGATTTTTCACCAACAATACGGGGTATTCTTTTGTAGCCAAATGGAATGGATCAAATTGGGGTGTATTGGGCGGCACGGGCGCAACATTTAATAGTGGCGTTAATAGATTAACAAAAGACGGATTAGGTAATATATACGCAACAGGTGGGTTTACCAATGGCAGTGCAAATAGGTATGTAGCCAAATGGAATGGAAGCAAATGGGCAGAACTGGGCGGTGCCAATAGTTCTACATTTAATGATATTATTACCAGTGTAGCAGCGGATAGAAATGGTAATGTATATGCTGGTGGTTACTTTACTAATGGGCCAACGCATTTATCGGGCAATCCATATATAGCCAAATGGAATGGCACAGGTTGGATAGAATTGGGGGGTACAAAAACTTCTACAATAAATAATAGTATTGAGTATATTATAACTGATGCAATTGGCAGTGTATATGCTGCGGGCAATTTTATGGACAGCCTAAATAAATATTATGTAGCCAAATGGAACGGCACTAAATGGATAGAACTTGGTGGCACGAATCTTTCCCCTTTTAATAGTTACATCAAGAGTTTGGCCAATGATAATAAGGGCAATCTATATGCAGTAGGTGCAATTAAAAACGGAAAAGGAAAAGAATATGTAGCCAAATGGAATGGCACAGTATGGGGAGAACTAGGAGGAAAAGATAGCTCCACGTTTAACGATGCAATAAATACCATCATCACAGATACCAAAGGCAATGTGTATATAGCTGGCAACTTCACTAACAACACAGGCAAACAATACGTAGCCAAATGGGATGGCATCGGCTGGACGGAATTGGGCGGAACAAACAGTACTATTTGCAACAACATCATTAGTAGCCTCACCACAGATTCAATTGGAAATGTGTATGCATCGGGGAAATTCACTAATGCCAATGGAAAATTTTTTGTTGCCAAATACACCTATCCAATCCCGACGCCAGTTAATCTTACCAACTTCTCGGCCAAACCTGCTGAAGCTAATAAAGGTGAATTTATAACCCTTACATGGCAAACAGCCTCTGAAACAAATAGTAGTCATTTTATAATAGAGCGAAGCAAGAACGTAAAAGCGTTTTCTGAAATAGGCACCGTGAAAGCTGTTGGTAACGGAGCAAATCGATACACTTTTCATGTTCCAATTAGTTCAACGGTAGGCGATAGGGGCGAGGACGGCGGCATGAACTACTTCCGCTTAAAAATGATAGACAAAGACGGCAGTAGCAGCTTTAGCAAAACAGTGTCCGTACAATTCTCCATTCTTCATTCTCCATTCTCTATTACCCCTAATCCCGCACACAACACTACCACCGTAACCATCCAACTCAAAAAACCGCAGACAATTCTATACCAACTCATCAACGCAGAAGGAAAGCCGTGCCTCACCCAAGAGCAAACATTACCTGCCGGAAATAGTCGTTTTTCAATCAATCTTCAAGGTTTGGCAAAAGGAATCTATTGGCTGTATATGGAAGGATATAGGGGGAAGCAATTGGTGGTGGAGTAAAGGTATAATAGCCAGAAAGTTTGATAAATACGTGCTTAGTTTCTTGCTGGTTATCATTTTTTTAATATTGATTCTGTTACTTCTTTTTTTCTGAGGTTATATCCTACAAGAGGGTAAAGCCACTTTTGATACGACTATTTTATTGAATAGGAATTGGAAGAAATGTCAGTGATAGGTATAAAACAGATAATTCCTATGATATCATTGAATCAAATGGAGCTCTGACTATAACAAGTAACAATGAAAAAAACGACCCCTTATAAACTTTGCCCAATGGATTTACAGTAGATACATTTGTAAACATAGTTTTAATAAAAGCGCATGATAGAAAGGATATTTATACCCAATAGTACATCTTTACTCATCAAAATACCCAGCAGCTATGTTGGAAAAAAAGTACACACATTGGTGTATGTTGAGGAAGAAATAACCGATTCCGAAACAACCAATCAAACGGCTTCTGATATTCTAGAAACCTCGAGTTTAGCGGAAAGCGAAGAATTACCGATGAACACTTTGGCAAAAGGAGGCCATAAGAAAATGGAGGTAAGCCCGTTAGTAGAAAGTTTAACAGGAGTAATTCCTGATGATGCGTATTCGAATGAGGATTATTATTCCTACTTAGCCAAAAAATATTCATAATGGACATAGGTTTTGTTGATACCAATATTGTATTGGATTTACTTCATAGGCATGAACTTTATTATGAAGAAGCACAGCAATTATTTACACTGGCAGATACGAAACAAATAAAACTGTACGTTTCTGCACTTACTATTGCCAATGTTCACTATATCCTTTATAAACATTTAAGAGGGGATGCTAGAAATGTAATAACAAAATTTAAAGGGTTAGTAGAAGTACTGCCCACGAATGATAAAATCATATCCTTATCTCTTGCCTCCAACTTCGAAGATTTTGAAGATGCCATTCAATATCATACAGCCATTGAAAATAATATTGGGTTAATCATTACAAGAAATAAAAAGGATTTTATACATTCTACAATATCTGTTGTTACAGCAAAAGAGTTCCTCGCCAGCTAGGCAGTTCTGGAATGGTGTTCATGGAGGCAATGCATTCAGTACTCTCCCTAAAATTAAAAAGACAAAAAGACCTTTAAACCTAAGAATGGGTATTTAATTATTGTTACGAATGGGAAAAACTGTTTTGGAGTGGGAAATTTTTCAAATCAACATCCCGCCCCCTCAAGGGTTTTCTCCAATAATAATTATACAAACCATACGTTTGGGGAAGAAATAAAATTAAAAGAGATAAAATATGCAACAATTATATGCACGTTACGCAAAATCAGCAGCCAAAACTATAGTGGTTATTTTGTTATTGATAGGTTCTTTTCAATCTATTGCGCAGTGGAGTATTTTGGAAAATTATGACAACTATATTGCTTTTCCTTTCAACATAAATAGCCTAGCAAAAGATACCAAAGGAAATATTTATGCAGGGGGATTATTTAAGAACGATAGCGGCAATTGTTATATAGCCAAATGGGATGGGAAAATTTGGAGTGAATTGGGTGGTAAGAATATCTCGCCATTTAAAAACACCATTTCAAGTATTGCAACGGATACAAGTGGCAATTTGTATGCGGCAGGTGAGTTTACCAATGCCAATGGTAAATATTATGTTGCCAAATGGGATGGAACTAGTTGGAGTGAATTGGGCGGAACAAACACATCAACTTTAAATAATGGAATCAATAGTTTGGCCATAGACCCTACTGGAAATATCTATGCAGGAGGACGGTTTACCAATTCTAGTGGTAAACAATATGTAGCAATATGGAATGGCACCAATTGGAGTGAGCTGGGTGGGGCAAACACATCGGTACTTAATGGTGCAATTAAAATAGTTTGTGCAGATGCAAATGGCAATGTATATGCTACGGGTGCTTTTACCAATGCTAGCAATTTTATGTACATAACTAAATGGAATGGAAGCAATTGGATAGCATTAAATGGTGCGAACAATCCATTCTCTAAGGCTGAAATAAGTGCTATGACAATCGATGCAAATGGCATTTTGTATGCTGGCGGAATGTTTATGAACGCAAAAAACAAAGTGTATGTTGCCAAATGGGATGGCAATAGTTGGAGCGAATTAGGAGGGAAAGACAGCACCGATTTTAATATCAGCAACACCGTTAAAATAAACAACCTTGCTGTAGATGCTAATGGAAATATTTGTGTAGCAGTAGGTTCTGGGTCTTCGCAATATGTAAGACTTTGGAAAGGAAACAAATGGAATAGCTTGGGTGGGGTTTTCCTTTTTCCTACTAAAAGTATCCTTACAGATAATGCAGGAAATATTTATGCTACTGGTTTATTCAAGAATAATGTAAACAACTTTTTTGTAAACAAATGGGATGGAAATAGCTGGGCCGAGTTGGGTGTGAAAGATATTTTAACACTCTTTCCTCAAGGAATCAATAGCGTTACTACCGATGCAAGTGGTAATGTGTATGCAGCACCTAGGGGTACGAATGATAGCGGTAAAAACTTTGTGGCCAAGTGGAACGGAACTAGCTGGAGCGAGGTAGGAGGGAAGAACAATTCAACATTTAATGGTTGGGTAAATTCTATTTGTTTCGACACACAAGGCAATCTGTATGCAGGCGGTTATTTTACAAACAGTAAAAACAAATATTATGTAGCTAAATGGAATGGTACTAGCTGGCAAGAGTTGGTTTGGGCTATTGATAGTGTTTGGAACAGAAGAATACTTACTCTTACCCCTGATACAAAAGGAAACGTATTTGCAGTAACTGATTATTTTGTGAAAAAATGGAATGGAACAACTTGGAGTTCCCTCGATTCTGGACTTTTTTCTTACAATGGTGCTTTTGCAATAGATGGGAATAACAATATTTATGTGGTTGAAAACAGCAAAAAAGTTTCAAAATATTCCACTGCGGGTGGTGGTGGTTTCTTGGAATTGGGTGGGGCATTAAAATCTACTTTCAATAACACCATCAACAATTTAGTAACCGATGCCGCAGGCGGTTTGTATGCTATGGGCAATTTTACCAATAGTAATGGAAAGCGATATGTAGCCAAATGGAATGGTAACAGTTGGAGCGAATTGGGGGGAACTGGCAATTCTACATTTAATAATCAAATATTTAGTGCCACTATCGATAAGAAATCCAATGTTTATGTAGCAGGTTTTTTTAAAAATGACAGTGCTAAAAACTATGTAGCCAAATGGAATGGTAGTAGTTGGAGTGAATTAGGCGGAAAAAACACTTCTACATTTTCAAATACCATTTATGCACTTGCTAGTGATGTAAGTGGCAATGTATTCACCGGTGGAATTTATAGTATTAAAACAGCCTCAGACTATACGAGTTATGTTGCCAAATACACCACCCCCACCCCCACCCCCATCACCCTCACCACCTTCACCGCCCAAGCCAAAGAAAACGCAGTAGTAACTTCTTGGGAAACAGCAACAGAAACGAACACGGCTTACTTCCAATTGCAGCGCAGCAGCAATGGCGAGAACTTTCAAAACATAGCCCAAATAGCCGCAGCAGGAAACAGTTCCGAAACAAAAAAATACACCTATTCCGATCTTGAAGCGGCTAACCTACCAGAGAAAACCATTTACTACCGCCTCCAAAGCGTGGACAAAGACGGCAGTAGTAGCTACAGCAAAACAGTGTCGGTGCAATTCTCCATTCTTCATTCTCCATTCTCCATAACCCCTAATCCTGCGCACAATGTTACCACAGTAACCATCCACCTCAAAAAACCGCAAACCGTCAATTACCAACTCATTAACTCAGAAGGGAAGCCCTGCCTCGCCCAAAAGCAAACATTCCCTACTGGAAATAATAGTTTTCCAATCAACCTGCAAGGTTTGGCAAAAGGAATCTATTGGCTGAATATGGAAGGATATGGGGTGAAGCAATTGATGGTGGAGTAAGTGTCGGTTCTCATTGACCTGACAGGTTATTAAAACCTGTCAGGTCTAAAAAAATAGAAATCTTAAGTATCTTATATTGACTTTTTCCCTCGTTCCCTAAAATTTTCTAACATGTATAAGTTTACCCTTCGGTTGTGGGCAGCGCTTATTGCCCTTAGTTTTTTAGTTAGCAACGCCAATGCGCAATGGGCACAATTGGGCAATTCTCCGAACGGTGATTTTAACAACTTTATCGGTTGCCTTACCAAAGACAAAAACGGTAATTTGTATGCTACGGGCGGACGTATGAACGGCAATGGTAAACAGTATGTAGCCAAATGGAATGGTAGCAGTTGGAGCGAACTTGGCGGTACTAACAATTCTATGTTTAATAGTAGCATCGTTACCATTGCCACCGATGCGGGTGGTAATGTGTATGCTGCCGGCAATTTCACAAACGGCATTGGGAAACAGTATGTTGCCAAATGGAACGGCAGCACTTGGAGCGAACTCGGTGGTACTAACAATTCTACGTTTAATAATGCTATCACTAGGCTTACTACTGATGTGGGTGGTAATGTGTATGCGGCAGGCCAGTTCAAGAATTACAATGGGAACTACTATGTAGCCAAATGGAACGGCAACAATTGGAGTGAACTCGGTGGTACTAACAATTCTATGTTTAATGGAAGTTATGGTATCCAAACCCTTACCACCGATGCTGGGGGTAATGTGTATGCTGCGGGCTATTTCACAAACAGCAATGGGAAATATTATGTAGCCAAATGGAACGGGAGCGGCTGGAGCGAACTCGGTGGTATCAATGCTAGTACGTTTAATGATGCAATCGTTACCCTTACCACCGATGCGGGCGGAAATGTGTACGCTGCGGGCTCTTTTAAGAACGGGAATGGGATCTGCTATGTAGCGAAATGGAACAGCAGCAGTTGGAGCGAACTCGGTGGCACCAACGCTTCAAAGTTTATTGGTGGTATCTATACCCTTACCATCGATGCTGGCGGAAATGTGTATGCTGCGGGCTATCACGGCGATGTTTTCCTATGGAACGGCAGCATTTGGAGTCAACTTGGCGGCACGTTTTCTGGAACTATCTATACCCTTACCACCGATGGAGGCAGCAATGTATATACTGCGGGTACGTTCGTAAACAGCAATGGAAAATGCTATGTAGCCAAATATGGCAGCACCCCTACCCCTGTAACCCTCAGCAGCTTCACCGCACAACCCACGCCCCCATCCCTTGAAGGGGTGCGAGTAGCGGTTAATTGGCAAACCACCAACGAGACCAACACCAGCCATTTCAACCTTCAGCGCAGCAGGAATGGCAAAGATGATTTCACCACTATTTCCACCCTGCAAGCTGCTGGCAATAGCAACTATAGCAACAATTATAGCTATACAGACAATGCACCGCTACAGGGCATATCTTACTACCGCCTCCAAAGCATAGACAAAGACGGCAGCAGCACTTACAGCAAAACAGTGTCGGTACAATTCTCCATTCATCATTCATTATTCTCCATTACTCCTAATCCAGTTAAAGACGTTGTAAACATTCAGTTTACATCCCCCAAAGCGGGAAAAGCCATGCTGCAAGTGGTTAATAGCGCAGGTCAGATTGTGAAACAACAATCCTTGAGCCTACAGATTGGCAACAACAAACCCGGTATTAGGCTTGCCGGTTTAGCCAAAGGAAGTTACACCCTCACCGTGCAAACAGAATACGCACATTGGCAAGGGCAGTTAATCAAAGAATAAAAGAACAATGGATCGCTTTACGCACAGATGCCAACCCCAAAAAAGGTTGGCATCTGCATTTTAAAACAGTAAAGATTTGCCACAGCATTTAGTGGTATTAAAGATTAACCGCTGACTAAACTAAAAATTAAGCATAAAACTTCCAGAGAAAGACTAATCACTAACCACTAAAACCTCACCCCCACATCGGTTTTGGATAATTTCCAAGCAGGGTTAAAGGTGGTAATGTCTTTTTCTGTTAATTGAATCTGTTGTTCCGCAAGGCGACTATTAATGAGGTGAATGATGGTGGTTGTAGCCGAGGATTTAGTGGGTTTTAAGTATTTGAATCCTTTATTTTCTGTGATATGCTTGGTTTTTACGGTGGTAAAACCAGTAGCTATATCACTCAAGCCATTGGTAAATGCATTATCTGCGGATAAACCCAACTGTACTTGTTTATCTTCTAGCACGGCCACTTTTTCCTCTTTTCCTACACTGTTGATGAACAGATTGCCCACAAGCAGCACGTTTTTGGGCGCAACCAACGCTTTGCCCTTGCTGTTGCCTACCCCAATACGGATGGCAGGACCTACACTATTGACCACCGTATTAAAGGCCATCACGCAACTATCTGCCGGGAAATACTCAAAAATGGCACTGTTTTCTAGTCCATCCATGATGCAAATGGGGGCTTTTAGTGGTTTAGCACCCCCTTCGAGGTTGTCCATATAATTGTTAAACAGGGTTTGATTGGGATTAATGGCTCGGATACCACCACTGGTTTTGCGACCGCTGCCCCCATCAAAATAATTACCGTAAGCAAAGCAACGCTGCCCGTGGCGAAGCACCAATGCGCCATCGCAATGGTAAAATGTATTAAACCGATACACATTGTTCCAGCTTTTATTGCTAATAACCTCCGCTTCTTCTCGGTGTTCTTCAAAATAGTTGTATTCTATCAGGTTAAACCCATGGGTAAAAGAGGTTTTGCTATCGCCAATGCGCATGTCTTCACCGCCATTGTCCGAAGGCAGGGTTCGGTAGCCAAAATAATTGTGGTGTATGTGGTGATGGGTGGAGGGTGCAGCGTCGCTACCAGCCACAAAATTGTTGTCAGTAGCATAACGCACCACCAAATAAGGCCCTTGATTGGTTTTACCCTCAAATGAACAATGATCCACTTCGTTATACCTGCCCATTAACCCAATATAGTTTTGGTTCACTTGTCGGTCTGTTGGGGTGTAATTCAAGATGGCGCAATTGGTAAGGCGGCAATACTCCGCATTAGTCCCTCCTTTTTTCCTGGGTGCAAAACTCACCACATCATGTCCATTGGTAAGGGTGCAAGTGCCGCTGAACAACAATCCAGATGCTACCAAGTAGCTACCAGAAAAAAACAGTTGGGAGGCTCCTGTAAAAACAGCTTTACCCGCAGTTTGCGCCCTTAGGGTTATGGGATGCCCAAGCGTACCCGAATGTTTGGGACAAAAGTCTATGATTACATCGGCGTAACTGCCCTCTTTCCATACCACTTCGTCATCCGGTTGTACGGTTAGCATAGCTTGGGCCATTTCAGCTTCGCTGCTTACAAGAAAGGTTTTGGCATGGAGGGCATTACCCAAAAAAATAACGAAGAGTAGTGTGAGAAAAATACGATTCATGATGTGAAGTAATTTTAGGGTACAATACAATTTGGAGAAAAGTCCAAAAAGCTGATTTGAATAAAAGTAAAAACCTTTTTGCCTATCTCAGAAAGCGTGAAAACGCCTGTTCACTTCGGCGAAGTCAGTCGATAACCAAAGCCCTTTGATTGCAATATTGCTGATGGTTTATTTATAAGTCAAGATGAATCTACATGAATTGAAAAAGGAAGTAGAAAACCCAGTTTTTTTTAGGCGATCTGCCTTACATAGCTTGTTGAGAATTATGCTTAGACGCAACGAAAATCTAGAGAGGGTGTTCTCTTAGTCGTCATTTTATGACATTTATTTGTTTATTTTTTGAATAATGGGTTGTAAAATATAAAGTCTTATGTTTTTCTTTAGAAATTCTGACTTTGAAATTAAGTAAGCAACTGGTGGAGATAAAATATAATAAGTCTGGACAAACACTTTCCCATAATAAGATTTAAGTAAATTAGAGTCTCTGTAATGTCTTAGTATTTTTACTTCTGGTGAATTATAGTCACCATAGCAAGCAGTCGCAACAAAGCAACCTTTTCGTTTTACTTTGTCCGTCAAATTATTATCAACGATAAACTTTTCTACATATTCTTCAGCAGTTTCTTGACTAACTTTCATTGTCGTTTTGTAGTGATTGACAGCTCCCCTTACAAATCCTTCTCTTAAAATTTTATGAAGTGCATCGTCAATATTTTCACCAGAAGAAAATATTCTTTTTCTTTCGTCTAGTTCTTTTTTTAATTCGGCCATTTTTGTTGTAGTAGTTTCTTTCTGTTCTACTTGTTCAGATACTGCTGTTTTGCCTTCTCCTGGTTTAAATTCCTTACCACATGCAAGGCAAGTTATTATAACTTTATTGCTTCCAATAGTGCCTGCTAAAAGTCCAACACCACCAGTTAGTAATCCACCTACAACAGCTTTTGTTCCACTAAATCCTTTTTTATTTGCCGTTAGTTGGGTTGAGTTGCATTTAGGGCAACGTATTTCGTTATTCTGTTCCATAAGTATAGTTTATTAAAGCTCTATTGGTTTGTTTTCTAATTAAATGGGTTTGATATTTAGTTTGCGGGAAAAGAACTAGTATTGAAAATGTGGCAATCAAGATTTTTATATCTGTCAAACACTGGCGATAAACTACTTCCAGCGTATGGCAACACTTGTTAAGCCCAAATCATTACAAGCATGAATTTTCTTGAGAAATTCTTGTCTACCCAACTCGATTTTTGAATTCTTCAAATGAGGAATAATTCTTGTGTTTATTTTTGTTAATTCGCCCAATTTTTGTTGAATCGATTTTATTTTGAATAAAATTTACGAGTTCTTCAAAACGTTCTATGGGCAAATTATAAATTGTCCTTGTAACTCCTATTTTGAATTGTTTTTTCAGCATAGAACCAAATACTCCATACTTAATTTTTTCTTTTCCAACCTCGCTTTCTTTATATTCATTATAGCGTTGTATTAAGTATCCTACATAATTCGCTTTAACTGTATCATAGCCAAGACAACCTAGTGGATATTTTTCAACTGTTTTTTTTGTTTGTTTTATTGATATTTGGTTATTGTCACCAACAATAGCGTTCCCAATTTTCGAATTGAAGTTTATTACTTTTCCGTTAGAATTCTCTGACTTATTGTTGGTTGTCAAAATGTCAATTTTCTTTTTTAAAACCTCTGTTTGAGAAATGTCTCCTTTTGTGATTTTTGAATGACATATTGGGCACAAAAAAATTAAGTTTTTATAATCATTGTTTGAAGGATTGTCGTCTATGTGATGAATTTCAAAATGACCTACTTCTGAATTATCACAAAATGGACAAACAGAACCAATCTCCTTTTGTAGTTCTGCTCTTACTTTATTTTCTCGCGGAATTTTAATTCTTACTTTTTTCTCTGTCATTTATGATTGTCATTTATTATTACTGCCAAAGGAAAATGTTTGCCTAGTTTAGTAGTACAAGTTCAGTTAATGGATATCTGAAGCACATCTAAAAACGATTGTTTATGTATTTTATTGTGTAGCCTAAAAATTCAAATCTAATAGTTGGCAGTAGTTTTTCTATATCTCTCCAATTTGTCGCTTAAATATTTCATCTCTTTCATTCTCAAAAGGAGTTTTGAATGTATAAGCTATATGAAAACCGTCATTCTCTCTTTCGAAATCGTCTTTGTACAAATTGATTCCCCTTAAATTATATGTATCTTCTTTAAAAGTGCCATCGTCATTTAGTGTGAAGTCAGCTATTCCAAATATCTTAAAGTTATTATTTTGAAACTCACCATATTGAAGTCCACCACCTACAGTGGCAACTTTACCCTCTTTGATTACTTGTCTAACGATATGTAAAGGTGTCAATGAAGAATTGTCATTATGTATTGCTTTGGCCTCTTCTCCTCCACTTCCAAAAAATTCAATACCATCAGTCTTTAAAATTTCTTCATAGTCAGGTCGAATTGGAAAGGTTGAAGTGTCACAATAAAACTTAAATAACCTAATTTTTTCTTTATCTGGGCAAAAGCCTGAAAGAATTAAAATACTCATTCCATTGTCTCTCATAAGTTGTCCAAAGTCGTGAGTTGTTTTATTGAAAACTATGAATACTAAACCAGCAATCCCGTCCATTGATAAGTCTGTGTAGCCAGGGATGAACTGTAAGTTTTGAAGCATTTCATAAACAGATTCCTTAACTGTGTATGAATTCATTGCACTTCCTACGATAGCAAGTCCCAATTTATAATCATAAAAAAGGTCTGTGATATTTGTTTCAGAGTCGGTAGGCGAGTATATTTTTACAGGAACTGTAAAAATTTTTATTCCATAATCAATATATCCAGCAGAACCAAATGTTATTCTTGAATCGGACGAAAGAGAAATGTGGTTCCCTACTTTATGGGCAATTACTAATGTCATTTTATAAAGTCTGTTTAAAAATACTACTAAATATTAATCTCCGCAATTCACTTGCGTCAACCAACCCAAAAATAGGCGTATTGCCACATGTTTCCCAAAATTTCCTCTGAACAAGAAATTAGAATAGTTCATCTCGTAAGAGTACAAGTTGATAAGTTGAGTAGAAGCTTAGTATAGCTTTAGTAACTAGATGCAAAGGGGCTACCAGCCCCCTGCAAACTTGGCCGGTATATGCTAGAAAGTTACCAGCCCCCTGCCTATTCGGCCAGTATATCCTAGGAAGTTACCAGCCCCCTGCCTATTCGGCTTGTATATGCTAGGAAGTCACCAGCCCCCTGCCGATTCGGCTTGTATATGCTAGGAAGTTACCAGACCCCAGCCGACTTGGCCAATATATCCTAGGAAGTTATTAGACCCTTGCCTAGTCGGCCAGTATATGCTAGGAAGTTACCAGACCCCTGCCGACTTGGCCAGTATATGCTAGGGAGTTACCAGACCCCTGCCGATTCGGCCAGTATATGCTAGGAAGTTACCAGACCCCTGCCGATTCGGCCAGTATATGCTAGGAAGTTACCAGACCCCTGCCGATTCGGCCAGTATATCCTAGGGAGTTACCAGACCGCTGCCGATTCGGCCAGTATATCCTAGGAAGTTACCAGACGCCTGCCGATTCGGCGAGCCTATCCTAGAAAATTACCAGATACTCGCCGTATCGGCCAGCCTCTGGTAGGAAACTACCAGCCACCCGCCAGTTTTGCATAGCTCTGGGATGGAAATACAAGGTTTCGCTCATTTTGGCGAACCTATCTTATGAAGTTACCAGACCTCCGCTCGTTTTGATGTACTTTTTCTATAGGTGTCGGTGGCGTATATTCGATATAGCATCTTGAAAACGAGTAAAGACAAGCATACGACAATTTTTCATGTCAACTTTTCAGCCATCCATCAAAGTACCGCGCTGATTCTTGGTAAAATGTAATTTTAATACCAGTAAACTGAAAAATTGTCAGCAATCGTTTGCGTTGGCATATAATTTGAAAATTATCCCTCCAAATCATCCACTTAAATTTTTTTATTTACCACTAAATTTTGCTCTTATGCTTAATGCAGATAAATTATTTGAAAACCTGTTTGATAGTCCAAAAATTATTAGTGCCCGCCTCTATGCGTTTGCACAAAACACACTCAACAACCTCATTATAGCCAATGGGAGCGGTGCTAATACTGACATCATTAAGGAACTAACCGATGTTAATACCATATTAGGCACTGACCTAGGCGTGGTGGACACTAGCGAGGCCATCAAAAGAGGGGCTACTTTATCCAACGACCAAATGTTGAAAAGTTTTTCTAAAGCTATGTCGGAAGAAAAACCCTTTATAGCCCGTGCATTAGGCGGAGAAGGAAATCCTAGATTTCTTGAGTTTTATCCCAATGGTTTAGAAGAATATTCTAACCCCGCAAAAACAGATATGCCCGTATTAACCAATCGTATTAATGCTGCTGCTATAAGATATGAAAAGGAATTAGGTAAACCCCTTTTTGACAAGTTGGTTGCTTTTGAAAGCCAATGGACTCAGTCTAGGGATGTACAAGAAAAGAAGAAAGGCTCGGTGGCCGATGCCAAGAAGGTGAGAGATGTACACGTAACCGATGTGGAATTGGTGCTTACCAAAATTGTGCATGTAGTGGCAGCACAAGCCCCTGGCAATGTGGCACATGCTGCCGCCATTTTCGATTTTTCATTGCTGTACCCTCGGGCTAATGAAAAGCACACCGTAATTGAAGGTCAATTAGATTTTGGCGATAAAAAGATGATTAGTAATCGTTTGTTTGCCGACAAGGTAGAAATTGTGGCCACGAATGAAAGCGATAACTCCGAATTTGTCATTTATCTATCCGATACCCCCAATGGCGACCCCACTACCAAAGCCATTACGGTACCATTTGACCAAACCATCCTCATTGACCCTGCTACCTTGGGTGACCCTAAACACCCCTTCTTAATAATAAAAAGCACCAGCACAGTGAACCCCTCCAAATATAAAATTGAAATTATTGGTTAATAATCAATAAAACCACTGCTTTCAGTTATAAAGGACAGACCCCCCATCTGTCCTTTTTTTGTGCCCATTGGTATCCGACATTTCACCCATTTACATATCCTATTCTAAGCTGTTGGATAGCATACACTAAAGAGTATAATTGCACTTAAGAAATGCAAATCTGTTGCAATGGTACAAACAAGCACCCCCATTCGTGAATGACACACTATTGCTGTTTTATTGAATAAGCATCCTACCTATTTGTGGTTTAGTTGCATTGATTGTTGGGTATTCACCGAAAAGGATTGTTTATTTTATGTTTTTGGCTTTTGTATGGCTTTGACTATTACTTTAGCAACTCAACATTTTTTCTTACACCAAATAATTTTTTTGATGAAAACATTACAAACAACACTTCTTTTCATGCTGCTTGGGTTAATGATGACAGGGGCAAATGCACAGATAAGCAGCAATCTGGCTTTGGAATACAATGCCAATGGGGTAATATCTGCGGCTCGCTATGTGGCAGGTAATTATGGGGACACTAGCCAAGAAGCAACTTTTTTGCAACAATTATTGACCAACGATTCCAGCCACCATTTTCTGCTGGTGTCATCCAAAACTGATGCGTTGGGATGGACGAACCGGAAGTACCAACAGTACTATAAAGGCATTAGGGTGTATGGTGGTGAATACCTTACACACAGTTTAGGCGGCAGGGTGAAGAATGTTAGCGGCCACTTTATGCCTGTGCAGCTTACTAACCCCAATGCGCAGATTACTGATACAGCCGCTATTAATATTAGCTTGTCCAATATTGGAGCTTCGGAATATGCTTGGCAAGATTCCAGTATAGAAGCTTACTTACGGGTTAGCCGAAAAGACAGCAATGCCACTTATTATCCAAAGCCTGAATTGGTAATTGCACCAAAGGAACTCACCGCCACAAGGGACAAATTGGTATGGGTTTTCAAGGTAGCGGCAACCGATCCTACCGACGAGCTACTGGTAATGGTTGATGCGATAACTGGGGCTTTGGTAAAAAAGAAATCCATGGTTTGCAACAGCAATTTTCAAGATACAGCTTATACAAAATACTCAGGTACATTACCCATACTTACTAACTTTAGAAAATCAGGCGGTGGGCATATTTTAAAAGAATTGAGGGCTCTTGGAACAAGCGGGGACAGTGTAGAAATTCATACCTACGACAACAAGGGCTATACTTTTTATAACCTATCAAATGCTACCGAAATAGTAAATATTGATACAATAAGCACTACTAGTACAAAAATTTGGACAACCCCCAATTGGGCAGGATTTAGCCAAGACCAACAAGCACTTGATGCACATGCCGCCAATGAAAAAATTATTGATTACTGGTATCAGGTTCACCAAAGAAAAAGTTATGACGATAGCCTTGGGCCAGTGAATGGCTATATACATGTAAGTGAAAAAATAGGACAGCAATATAATAATGCAGCATGGTTGGGCACAAGAGGTGATATGGCATATGGTGATGGTGATGGCCTAAACAAGAAACCATCTGTTTCGTTGGATATATGCGCTCATGAAATTGGACATGGCGTTTGCCAATACACAGCAAAACTTGATTTTGCATATAGCGAAGCCAGTGGGCTAAATGAAGGATTTAGCGATATATGGGCTGTTTGTATAGAAAAATGGGCAAATTGGGGTGGCAATAAAAAAAATTGGCTCTTTGGCGAGGAAGTAACCATTTTAGATTCCTGTATTCGTAACTTAAAAGAACCCAAAAAGGATAAAACACCCTCTCCCGATTGCTACTATAGTCCCCTCTGGCTAAAAACCGTAGGTCAACATTATTTAGCTGGCGTGTTAAGAAGGTGGTTTTACTTATTAACGGAAGGCGGTAGCGGTGTTAATGATTTAAATAACACCTATGCTGTACGGGGAGTAGGTATAGACACTGCTGCTGCTATTGCTTACCGCCTAGAGTGTAACTTGGTAAGTAGTTCTGGCTATCATGATGCAAGGACTGTTTCTATTAATCAAGCAAAGAACCTGTATGGCGATAGTTCGTATGTTATTGATGCTATTAAAAATGCTTGGTACGCCGTGGGCGTGGACAGTGTGGTAGCTATACCTCAATGCCTTACTACCAAACCTACTGTGATTACGAGCATTGGGAGCGATACAGTTTTTAACGGCGGTGTTTATTTTATACCCAACAGCTTGGGGATAGATTGGTCGGTTACCTTTAACAATGCCACGGTGTATGTGGGCGAAAGGGCTGCTTTATATCTACTAAACGGGAGTAAACTTGCCATCAATGGCTCTCGCTTTACCACTTGCCAAGGACAATGGAGGGGAATACTGATGGAGCTAAACGCAGAAGTAAGCATCGACGGTAGTTTAGCTACCGGAAGGAGTAGCTTAATAGAAAACGCTGACACTGCTATAGCCCTTGACCACCAACTGAGTAATTACTCCTCTAATGGCAACATCATTGCGGTGAACAACACTATCTTCAACCGAAACAAAATCGGTATTTCCATTGCGAATTACACCTCGGAAACCCTTACTAACTACCCCTTTCAAATAAAAAACACCCTATTCACCAGTAGAAAAATAGCGGAGGACAGTAGCACGGTGTGGCCAAATGTGGCCACGGTAAAAAACAGTGGTAGTGCATCTGCGGCTTATCCTGCTACGCCGTTGAGTTATGATGCACCGTATATCAGCAACAGCACTTACCCTAATGCTTTCTTAAAAGACACAACTAATGGCACAACCCAGTATCCTAAGGTGGGAATACTACTTAATAATGTGGCGGGTTATGATACTTTAGGTAATAGAGGTGGTATTGTGATTGGCAATGATGGGGCTAATAGTACCACGATTTTTGATAACTTAGGTATTGGTATTTCTGCTTTACAAACGAATATTACAGTAAGAAACTGCACTTTTCAGAACCCTCAAGGTGATGGAATAGGAATAGATATAAACAACAGCATTTATCAAATTCAGCAAGTACCCAATTTGGGCTTAGGACAAATTGCTTCATTAGCGCAAAACTTTAATGATTACACAGCGGACATTAGCACCACTTCGCCTAACTCAACCCCCAACAATGCTTTTTTTGATATGAAAACGGCAATGAAAATTAATTCGGGCATAAGCTCTAATGTTGCTTATTGTGATATCCGTTCTTCGCAGGATTATAGCAACTACACTCCTGATGACCAAAAAATAGGTATCCTAGTGGGCAGTAATAATTACAACAACATTACTGTGGATAACAACCAGATTTATAATGTTTGCAATGCCATTATTGCAGAGGATGGATTTATAGAAAAAGGGCCAAGGGGTGTTGCCTTTAACTATGGCACATTAACCATTACTAACAATAAAATACTAGATAAAAACAGTGCATTTTCTGGGGGTACTGGAAAGGAATATGTGAAAAATGCTGTTTCCGTAACACCCATGTTGGGAGCTGGCAGAGCCAATGTGGTTTGTACAGGTAATCAGGTTTCAAATGTATATAATGGCCTATTGTTTAGCGGGCTGGAAAATAGCAATGCCAGCATACTAAACAATACCATCACACTTGTTAATGACAATGGTACTAGCAGTAGTTCTTACTTTGGTATTAGCTTAGAAGGGGGCAATAGTAATGTTACGCTTGAGAATAATAGTGTTACGGGCAGCTTTGACTTAGCGAATCAAACTGGAAGTAAAGACCAAACAGGCATTTTATTAAGTATGCAAAGCAACGCAACCGTACAATGCAATCAAGTATATAAAAACAAACATGGTTTCCGTTTTTATGGTAGCAACCCGCAAACGAAGTGGTGGGATAACGAGATGGTTAATAACAATTTGTATGGACTCACTGTTGAAGAAGGCTTTATTGGTACGCAAGGAATAAACGACCCAACAGCCAATGGTGGTACTGGACACTATTGCCCAACCAATAATAGCTGGAGTGAAGCTAGCACTCAATGGGATCCTGGAAAAAAACAATACATGACTAATGCCATTAATAGTGACTTAACCCAAAGTACATTGGTTGTTTTAAATCAGCCGAAACTAAATCCGAATGATTCATGGAATTCTTCAGATCCTACAACTCCTGGGTATAAATACACAATAAGTGATGGGACTTTAGAAACTGTAAATAGTGAGGCGGGTAGTTGTGATAGATGTTTAGGTCATACATCTTATTTTAGTTCTAATCCCCCAATAGATGGAATATTAGAAGAAATAGCACAAGGTGTGGTAAAAATTCCAGCAGATGAGGCTGAAGAGCGGTTGAAAGTAATGCAACAACAGTTGTATGAAATGATAAAATCTGACCCTTCTTACAGTGGCAATTTGAATTTACAACAGTTTATTTATACCAATCAGTTAAGTAGTTTAGAAATTATTCACCTAATTGGAAAAAATTTACAAGAGGGCAAAATGCAGGCAGCCAAGCTTTCTTTATCCAATTGGGACAATAGTAATGACGACAGAGTAGATGAAAGCTTTAGGTATTACTATGCTTGGATAACTAAAATAGCTGAAAGCCCTGATTGGCAACCGGAGCCTGAGGAAATGAATAAATTGTATGATTATGCTAATCGGTGTCCATTGAAAGACGGGGTGGTGGTATATGCATTCCGAAATTTGTACAATGCATACACGAAAACCATCAATAAGTTTGAGAACAATTGCGATGGGCAATTAGGAAGCAAGGGCATAAGGCAGCAAAAACAATTTATTCGCTTAAAGCCGAAGCCAATAAAAGAAGTGGTACTAAAAACTGCCTCAAATATTTATCCCAATCCTGCAGACAAATTTGCAAACATTGGTTTTGAATATATTAACCACATTATAGTTTTGGATTTGAATGGAAAAGTTTCTGCCACTTATAATGGTGTTGGATTAAAACAAATGAATACCTCTCAACTGAGCAATGGTGTTTATATAGTAAAAGCCATTGGTACAAATGGTACTCAAAACAATAGCAAGTTAATTATTCAACATAAATAATTATGTATAATTACTTAATGTTTGCCCAGCGCCTAAGTAGAAGGGCGTTAGGTTTTATTATTTTATCACTTCATTTTTCTATTTGCTTTTCGCAAACTAACCTTGTGCCTAATGCTAGTTTTGAACAATACAATGATTGCCCCAATAGAATTATTCAGCGTATAAGTAAACACCTTCTTGGGCCTTCAATATGGTACAAGCCAGATAGAGGGGGGGGAGGCTATCTTAATGCTTGTGCAAATAATGATGATACTTTATTTGGGGTTCCCAATAACTATGGTTTATATCATGGGTATCAATATGCAAGGAGTGGTAATGGCTATATAGTTATGTTTTTTTGGAATGGTAGTGATGCTTACAACTACTTTCAAGTAAAACTATTGGATAGCTTGCATACGAATAAGAAATATTATGCAGAACACTTTGTAAATCTCGAAAATGATTCAAGAATAGCTTGCAATAACCAAGGTTTATTGTTTACTAAAAATCCAATTTATGTAGATACGATTTCTACTTTTCCAAGGGTTTACACAATATTTGCAAACCCACAAATAGAAAATAAACAAATTATACAAGATACATTCAATTGGGTAAAAGTAGCTGGGGTTTTTACAGCTACTGGTGGTGAACAATATTTAACTATTGGTAATTTTAGAAAAGGGACACAAACTGCATTTAGGTTATTTCAATCTTTTGGTTATGGAGGTGCCGCTTATTTAGTTGACGATGTAGCAGTTTATGACCTAGATAGCTTCCACCTAAAAGCCGATGCCGGCAGAGATACCACTATTGCCAAAGGAGATAGCGTGTTTATAGGTAGTTATACAAATGGAATAGACACTATAAAATGGTTGCAAAATGGCACTACGGTGGTAGATACTACAAGGCCAGGGTTTTGGATATGGCCTACTGCTAATACTTACTATGTATTGACCCAAACGGTGGGTGGGTTTACAAGTAGTGATACGGTGTATATTAATGTTAGCACACTGCCTGTAAAGTTTATTTCTTTTTCTGCAACACTAAAGGAGAACAAAGTGGAAAATAGTTGGCATACTGCCAATGAAATAAATGTGAACAGCTACTTAATAGAAAAAAGCACGGATGGTAAGGCATTCTACATGATTGGAAAAGTTGGTGCTGAAAACAAAGCTCGAAATAGTTATACTTTTACGGATGAAAATGTGAGCGAGGGGGTTAGTTATTATAGGGTATTGGCTTTGGATAATGATGGGAAGAGGACATATAATGGGGTACAAAGAATTGTGAATAACTATCAGCAAAATGCTTTGGTTATTTATCCCAATCCCGCAGATAAATTTGCAAATGTTGGTTTTGAAAATATTAATGACATTGTACTTCTGGATTTGAATGGTAAAGTTGTTGCAACTTACAATGGAATAGGGTTAAAGCAAATTAATACTACCCAACTAAGGAATGGTATTTATTTAGTAAAAGCCATTGCTGCCAACGGATTACAAACCAATAATAAAATAATTATCCAACATTAATATCTATGTACGGTAACCATTTTTTTAACCAACACCTTGTTTTTAAGGTGTTGGTTTTTATAGTTTTAAGTCTAAATTATTACTCTGGAATATCTCAATTCAATCTAGTTCCCAACCCTAGCTTTGAACTTTATAATGATTGTCCAACTTCATTTATTTGGAAAATTAACAAACACCTTGTTTGTCCATCAATATGGTATAAACCTGATAGAGGTGGAGGGGTTTATTTTAATGCTTGTGCAAATTCTATAGACACTACATCAGGTGTTCCGAACAACAATGGATTGTATTATGGATATCAATTTGCAAAATCGGGTAATGGCTATATTAATATGTTTTATAAAAACGGTATTGATGATGCCTACAATTACTTTCAAGTAAAGTTGTTAGATAGCTTAAAAACCCAAAAACTATATTACGCCAAACACTATGTGAATTTGCAAAATGATAGTAGATTTTCTTGCAATAACCAAGGTTTATTGTTTACAAATAAACCTGTTTATGTGGACACGAATACCCGTTATATGTATTTAATTCTTGCCAACCCTCAAGTGGAAAATAAGCAGATAATTCAAGACACGCTTAATTGGGTGAAAGTAGCGGGGGTTTTTAGGGCAAAAGGTGGAGAACGATATTTAACTATTGGCAATTTTAGAAAAGGCACACAAACTGCTGCTCGACTTTTCCAATCCTTCGGTTATGGAGGTGCAACTTATTTAGTTGACGATGTCGCCGTTTACGACCTAGATAGTTTCCACCTAAAAGCCGATGCAGGCAGAGATACTACCATAGCTAATGGGGATAGCGTGTTTATTGGCAGTTACACTAATGGAATTGACACGATTAAATGGTTGCAAAACGGCAATACGGTAGTAGATACTACAAGGCCTGGGTTTTGGATATGGCCTACTGCTAATACTTACTATGTATTGACCCAAACGGTGGGTGGGTTTACGAGTACTGATACGGTGTTTATTAACCTAAGTACACTGCCTGTAAAGTTTATTTCTTTTTCTGCAACACTAAAGGAGAACAAAGTGGAAAATAGTTGGCAGACCGCCAATGAAATAAATGTAAACAGCTACCTCATAGAAAAAAGCTCGGATGG
>JAIXOJ010000184.1 GCA_027486835.1 Chitinophagaceae bacterium | reverse complement strand
CCTTCTTAAACCAAGTTTCGTCAAAGCGGTGAGCTTGTCCAAATTTTCTATCCGCTGGATTTCATTGTTAGATAAATAAAGATCCGTCAAAGCGGTGAGCTTGTCCAAATTTTCTATCTGCTGGATTTGATTCATTGATAAATTAATTGAAGCCAAAGCGGTTAGCTTGTCCAAATGCTCTATATATTCAATTCCCAATTGATTCAAGTACAGCAATCTTAAGTTAGTTAATTGCCCCAATTCTGCTGAAATGTAACTGAGTTGATTTGGTTCACCTGAATTGAAAGCATACTCATATACCCCTCCTACACTATCCCACATCCATCCATTCCCCACAACCAATTCCTCCAACCAAGTCAATTCAAACAATTCCACCGGCCATTCCCTCAATCCGCAGTTTCCAAGGTTCAATCTTCCTGTTCTTTCTTCTTTTTCTTTTGCAATTAGTTGTAGGGCTTTTTCGCTCATGGGGGCTTATTTTACAATTATAGATTAGGGTGGTGGCATGCCTTTTTGTTGCGCTGCCTTTTTATCATTGTAGATGAATTAAAATAGGTAGGTGCTAAATGTAATTGGTTTTGGTAAATGAGGGCAAATGGAGTTTTTCAATCATCAACTGGATTGCGGTTTTTGAACTGTTACAGCGAAAAACTTTTTTTGTAACCGCTGTGTGCATCTTCATAGCCTTCGCTCCGCAAGCATTTTTCCAAACAACCTAGGTTCATCCGAAAACATTGGTGGTGCAGCTATTTGCGCAGATAAGTTGTTGGGTGGCTACAATGAAGACTACGTATTGGTTGTGTGAAATGTATCATCTCATTAGATGTATAAAAGTTTTTCACAGAATAAATTAAACCTCACCCCAACCCCCTTTCCAAAGGCGAGGGGCAAAACGAAAAACTTTAATGCACCCATCTCACTGGTGTTCGATTCATAAAAAACAGCATTGCGGCATAACACCAATATTAGATTTTGGAAAACGATGGCGGAAGGGAATTGGGTTTTCCACAATCGATGTCGTAAATGTGGAAAAATATTTTTGCGTAGGTGTTGCGATGAATTTCATCAGCATATAATTTTGTTTCTGAACAATTTAAATCGTATATACCATGTCTAGTATTTCCACTTCTGAAACAGGCCATGCTAAAATCACGGCCAATCTTAACAGGCTTAATAACATTGCTAAAAGAAACAGCAGTGTGTACAAGCCCACCAACGCAAAATTGAAAACCGCGGCAATAGATACTGGGGTAGCCACCGGGGAAACTTTGGTGAACAACGTATCACCAGTAGGAAAAGCTTATACCCTTACGGTGAACAAAAGAAAAAACATTTTTGAACCCGTAAACCCTACTGCTACTGCAGCGTACAACCATTTGTGTAGTTTGGATGGTGTGGATAAAGGAATAATTTCTAAAGCAGGTAGTTTATTAAAAAGGTTAAAGGGAACTAACCAGAAAGCGGAAACTACTACTGATGATCCAGATCCAGCTTCCCCTACTACCATAAATATCACTAAAAAAAGCCATTCTGTGTCTCAACAAAGCTTTGACATGCGGGCTAAAAATTTGAAAGAATTTATTGATGTGCTAAAGCTTGTGCCCCAATATGCACCCGAAGAGGATGAACTTAAAATTGCTTCACTTACTACATTGGCTAATAGTTTAGTGGCGATTAACAAACAAGTAGATGCTGATTACTCACCTTATGCCACCGCTTTGAATTTGCGGGATGTATTTCTTTATGCACCTGAAACTGGATTGGTGGATACGGCTAAAAAAATGAAAAGCTACATTAAAAGTGTGTCTAAAATTTCTAAAACCGATAAGGAGGAAGCCGCTGGAATACCATTTAAAAAACCAGCTAAAAAGGATTTATTTCTCTAATTTTTTCTGATACTTCTTCACTATTTTATACATAAAAATAGCTGGCAACTGGCGAAAAAACAATTGGGTTTGATTGTTCCGATTGGCCGCTTAACAGTTTATAATCAGCATCCCGAAAGTGTTATTGCTTTCGGGATTTTTTTTGCCAACTTATTTTTATCATTATTTGAAATGATGCCATTATTACAAACCGCTCTTTCCTTTATAAAGTGGTTAATCAGCATCAATCATGGGGCAATTTTTAAATGCTTTTCTACACATTCATCAACTCCACAAAAAGGATATTCTAGCTAACGATTCTACAACAAGTGGGTTTTTAACAAATGCCAGTTTGCCTACAACAAGCGTACGCCGCCATGCAACAAGCGTACGCCGCCATGCATCAAGCGTACGCCACCGTACAACAAGCGTACGCCGCCATGCATCAAGCGTACGCCGCTGTGCATCAAGCGTACGCCGCCGTGCATCAAGCGTACGCCGTCATGCAACAAGCGTACGCCGCCGTGCAACAAGCGTACGCCGCCGTGCAATATGCGTTTGCCGCTATGCATCGAGCGTACGACTGTTTTCACCAAGCGTGCTTACCTTTCTGGGTGTATAATTTATTACCCATTGTTACGGCCCTGTTAGGTGTTTGCATCCTTTCAGTTTTTTTTTATTTGCGGTTCTTGCGCTTTCTCCTACTTCCAACCTTGGCTTTTCTCCATGTAGATACTGCCGCTTGGGATTTCCAAATTGAGGGATTGGCTGTTTTGATGATTCAAAATGAAGTGCTGTAGAACTTGCCACTAAGGCTTTACAATGCGCTAATTACTACCATAACTTTTCTTGATTAAGGGGTAGATTTTATAATTTTTCCAAAATATTAATGGCTTGGTTACACAAATCTTTGTATAGCCGCTATATTTGTCGCAATGCAACGCCGCAGTTTATCTGCGGCGTTGTATTTTTTTTTAATAACCCATTCAAATAAAATATTGTATGAGCGAATATGTAACTAAGGAAACTTTTGATAAAATGCGGGAGGAATTACAGCATTTAAAAGGAGTAGAACGTCCTGCTGCATCTAGGGCTATTGCAGAAGCGCGGGAAAAGGGCGATTTAAAAGAAAATGCGGAATATGACTCCGCTAAGGAGGCCCAAGGGATGCTGGAAGCCAAGATTAAACAACTGGAGGGTGTAATTGCTAACGCTAAAATTGTGGACCCTAATACAATAGATACCAGCAAGGTGGCTATTCTTACAAAAGTTACCATTACCAACTTGGGTAATAACAAGGTAATGACCTACCAGATTGTAGGACAAAAGGAAGCTGACCTAAAGGCGGGAAAAATTTCAGCTTCTTCGCCTATCGGTAGCGGATTAATTGGCAAAGCTGTTGGCGAAATTGTGGAAGTACAAACCCCTACTGGCAAAATGAAATTTCAGGTGATGAGTATTTCCATCTAATACTCCTCTTTTTTTATTTATTGATTGATGAAAGGAAATCCCCCCAGCTGTTTGTTAGCTGGGGGGATTTTTATTTTTTAATCGCCTCGAATGCACGAATGTTTTGCGGGCTTTTACCGCGTTGCTTTGTTTACCACTCCCCAACCACTCTCCAAAAGAGCGGGAACTGGAATCTATCACAAGACATTTTCAACCTATGTTTATTGGGGATGTGGGGTAATTTCACAGAGTTGCACAGAGTGGGCACTGAGGTTCACAGAGTTATGAAAAAGGCGGCTTTTGTTGATTACTGGTATAAATTATGCGAAACACCACCCCGGCGTTCCGCCACCCCTCGAGAGGGGAATTGTCCACCAAGTATCTAGAAACCAACTTTTTTTATAAGGAATGATATAGTTTGATGCCAATTTATTTTCCCATTTTCCTTTTGATTGAACCCGTATTTTGCAAGCGTCAATTATCATTAACAACATGACTATTTTTTCTAAAATTATTGCGGGGGATATACCTGCTTATACCATTGCCGAAGACGACAGTTTTATTGCCTTCCTAGATATTTTTCCGCTTACGCATGGACACACACTAGTGGTGCCTAAAATAGAGGTGGATAAGCTGTTCGATTTGCCACTGGATTATTTGGCTAAACTGCTGGTGTTTGCGCAGCCGATTGCAAAAGCTATTGAAAAGGCATATCCCTGCAACCGAGTGAGTATATTAACGGTGGGTTTAGAAGTGCCACATGCCCATGTTCACTTAATACCCATGAATGCAACCAAAGACATGAACCTACTTAACGTAAAACTATCATTGTCACCAACGGAATTTAAAGAAGTGCAACGTAATATTCTGCAATACATGGTGTAGTTTCAAGTGGTTTCTTGAATGTTTTTTGCTCACGTCATTAAACCTCACCCCAACCCCTCTCCGAAAGAGAGGGAACTGGAATTATTGACTGGTATGGATTACAAGATATTTCCAACCTATGTTTATTGGGTACATGGGGGTAATTTCACAGAAGTGCACAGAGAAGGCACAGAGGTGCACACAGTATTATTGCTTTTGTTGATTACGGGTATAGCTTATGCGAAATTACCACCCCGGCGTTCCGCCACCCCTCGAGAGGGGAATTGCAGCCCGAGTATGTAGAAACTGGCTTTCTTGCAAAGAAGTTTTATAAGCGGTACACTGCGTTATAAAAACTCTGTGGTTCTCTGTGCGACCTCTGTGTAACGCCGTGTAATAAACACTCATTAAACTATTTCCAGCACTGATTTAGAACTTTTGCGCTAGGATAATTGTCAAACGAAAGTGACTGATGCGGATAAGGAAATTTCTTTTTTGTTGGTGTTTTAATCATTTTACCACAACGGAAGCTATTTTTGAGCCTTATCAATCACAAATTTTCAACTTTTTTAACCTAAACTTTTAATAATAATGACTGCAAATTTTGAATTAATGCCATTAAGTCTTACCCAGAAGCTATTGGGTCTCACAGTAAATGAAGCATTGCAACAAGGCATTATCACCAATGTAGGTGATGAACAAGGCAATTTTATTTTTTCTGATGGGGAAGTGCCTAATTTGTATTACGCTGTAGTTAATGGCTACCTAATTCATTGCAGTGAGAATGTGGTAAACGTGCAAGTACCCATTGATACTGTTGCTGGTGGATTGCTGTTTTACAAACATTTTCACAATGGCGAAGAAACGTTGAAGTTGGGTTTGCCTAATAGCGTTAAGTTGGGTAAAGTGGTTTATCAAATTAACAAAGCCGACTAATTTCTCTCATTCATATTTAATTCATCAAAAAGCTCTTGGTAATTTATTCAATTTATCAAGGGCTTTTTCGTGACGATACTCGCCCATTTTTAAGTCAAAGCCCTTAATAAGGGAGTGAAAAAACAAGTTTGGCCAAAAAGATAAGTAGATAATACGTGTTTTTATTTTGAAAGTAAATTGTTAAGCTGTTTATTTGCGTTCGACATTGAGGTAATTTATTGATAGCTTTATTTTAATACTTTCTTTTAACGATTACTAGACAACAATTTCCCATTATGAAATTTGAAGCGGCTACTATTAAAGATATTGCAAAAGAGTTGGGTATCTCTACTTCTACTGTTTCTCGTGCTTTGCGAGATAATTATGAAATAAGCGCCAAAACAAAATTGTTGGTGTTAGAGTGTGCTAAAAGGCTCAATTATCGCCCCAACCCTATTGCACTAAGTTTACGTCAAAGAAAAAGTCGCTCCATTGGTGTAGTTGTGTGCGAAATTGCCAATAGTTTCTTTTCTCAGGTTATCAATGGTATTGAGTCAATTGCCTACAGCAGGGGGTACAACATCATCATTAGCCAAAGCAACGAATCTTATGATAGAGAAGTGAGCGACTTAGATTATTTAGCTTCAAGGTCGGTAGATGGTATTATCATGTCTATTTCGGCAGAAACTACTGATTACGAACACATCAAAAGCCTTTCCAATCGTGGATTGCATTTTGTAATGTTTGATCGGATTACAGATGCTATCAAAACCCATAACGTAACCCTTGACAACTTTGAAGGTGCTAGAAAAGGCACGCAACATTTGATTGACAATGGCTACAAGCGCATTGCCTGTATAGCTGGTACCGAAACCCTAGGCATTACCCATGATCGGGTTGCTGGCTATAAAAAAGCATTGGAAGATAACAATCTACCCATAGATGAAAACTACATAGCCTATTGCTTTTATTGTGGTTTGGAAACAGGCGAAATTGATGAAGCCTTAGACAAAATTCTTTCCTTACCAGAAAAGCCAGATGCCATCATTAGTATGAACGACAAAATCACATCTGGTTGTATAAAGCTGTTGAGAAAAAGAGGCATAAAAGTGCTGGACGACATCGCACTGATTGGCTTCTTCAACTCCGATTTGGGCGAAATTCTTAACCCCTCACTCTCTGTAATTCGCCAGCCAGGCTATGAAATAGGGAAAGCGGCCATGGAAATGATACTGCACCTGATAGAAAGTAAACGTCCTGTTACTGATTTTGAAACTAGGGTTATGTCGCCAGAACTTATTTTCAGAGAATCTTCTTCCAAAAAATAACGAACTCCCCATACCATTTTTCTACTTCAAAGCATCATTACCTACAAGGGGTAATGATGCTTTGTTTATAGAAATAGGGGTTTAAAAAGCCCTAGTCATGGATAAGGTTGCATAAAAGCTTTTCGCAGTTATTCGTTAAACCTCACCCCAACCTCTCTCCGAAAGGCGAGGGGCAAAACGAAAAACTTTTATGCACCCATGGATAAGGCGAAGACCAAGACTAACGAAATCCATCCTACTTTTTGCATGGATGGATGCACCTATACTGAAAAGAAAATAGTTTGCGAATTAGACCTCACCCTTACCCTCTCCAAAAGAGAGGAAACCAAGAAGATTATAGCGACTTTTTTTTGCAAATCATTTTCTTATGCGTATAATTTGGCAACGTTCTACTATTTAGTTGACCACTAATCGTAAACGAACCAATACTTTAGCCCCAAAAAATAAATACATTGATAGATTCGATTGCTTATGCCAGAGCAGGATTATTGGGTAATCCTTCAGATGGCTATTTTGGTAAAACCATCAGCTTAATCATAAAAAACTTTGCCGCCAAAATATTAATTTACGAATCGCCCTCGCTGCACATAGAGCCGCAAGAGGCCGATTCTAACTATTTCAAAAGCATCCACCACCTGAAAGAAACCGTTAGTTTAACGGGATATAATGGCGGCATTCCTGTAATAAAGGCTGCCATAAAAAAATTTTGTGATTACTGCGATGCCAATCAAATTACCATCCCAGCCAAGAACTTCACTATTCGCTATCACTCAAATATTCCCAGACAAGTGGGTTTGGCTGGATCAAGCGCCATTGTTATTGCCACTTTACGCGGGTTGATGCAGTTTTACCAAATAACCATCCCCCAAGAAATATTACCTACCATTGCCTTGGAGGCAGAAGTGAAAGAATTGGGGATTAATGCAGGGCTACAAGACCGAGTTATCCAAACTTATGAGGGCTGCGTTTACATGGATTTTGACAAAAAAATCATGAGCGAAAAAGGGCATGGCCATTATGAACCATTGCCTTTAGACCGACTGCCTTCCTTCTATATTGCCTACAAAACCAACTTGAGTAAAGTATCAGGAAAAGTGCTCAACGATATAAAAACAAGGTATGACAAAGGGGATGAATTGGTGATTAACACCTTACACTCCATCGCCTCTTTAGCCGATGCTGGAAAAGATGCGATATTAAGTGGCGATTTTGATACCCTTGGTAGGCTCATCAACCAAAACTTTGATTATCGCAAACAGATTATGCACATAACCGACAGCAACCTGCAATTGGTGGAAACAGCCCGCAACTGTGGTGCGTCTGCCTCCTTCACGGGTTCGGGTGGGGCGATTATTGGCATTTATAAAGACAACGACATGTTGCAGCAATTGGTACACCGACTGGAGCAGATCCAAGCAAGAGTTATTACCCCCTATATAAAATAAACAATTATGATAAGAAAAGCAGTTATTCCAGCAGCAGGATTAGGCACTCGGTTTTTGCCTGCTACCAAGGCATCTCCAAAGGAAATGTTGCCTATAATAGATACACCTACAATTCAGTATGTGGTGCAAGAAGCAGTTGATTCTGGCATTGAAGATATATTGATTATCTCTGGCAGGGGCAAACGAGCCATTGAAGATCATTTTGATAGGAATTTTGAACTAGAGGAGCGCATTAAAGACAAGGAAGACGCTATGTATGAAGAAGCTAGGAGCTTGTCTAACCTAGCCAACATCCACTTCATTAGACAAAAGGAAATCAATGGCTTGGGCGATGCCATCTATTATGCTAGGCAGCATACGGGCAACGAACCCTTTGCTGTTTTATTGGGCGATACCATTATTGATTCGGTTATCCCCGTTACAAGGCAACTGATGGACATTTACGACCAATATGAAAGTTCGGTGATTGCCGTGGAAACCGTACCCAAGGACAAAGTAGATAGGTATGGGATTGTGGGTGGTACCTCCATTTCAGAGAAGTTGATGAACCTAACTCAATTGATTGAAAAGCCTTCCATAGAATCGGCGCCTTCTAATCTTGCTATTGCTGGAAGGTATATTCTAACGCCGGGTATTTACAAAGCCTTGGAGAAGACTCCCAAGGGCAAAAACAATGAACTACAATTGACAGATGCCTTGGTGGAGTTGTTGAAAACAGAATCTATGTACGCCCAAGCTTTTGACGGCAAGCGATATGACATTGGCAATAAGCTAGATTTTATTAAAACGACCATCGAGTATGCCTTAAAACGAAAAGAATTCTCTGGTAAAGTATTGGCTTTTATGAAAGAAATTATTGCCCAGCACGAGGCTAAAAATAGCTAGGAGGCTGATTGTAGCAACGTGTCTAAGGATAATGACAAAAAAGGCGGTTGCTCTTATTTAAAGGCGTAACCGCCTTTTTGATGTTTAGGATTGAGTATCAGCGAAAGCAGGGAATAGCATAGCTTATTAATTGGGGTACATTAATTGTTCAAATCATTTTATTTCAGCATTGCTCTTGGTGAGGTTACGCCACTTTTTAGTTTCGCTACAATCTTTAATGCCCTTTCAATTTTCTTATCGGTTGACTTTACTTGCGAAACTAAATAGAGGAGTCCACGTTGATTTCCAGCAGACAATGAATGGAAAATTTCATGCGCTTTCTGGTCAGTGTCTATAACTGCTTTAAACTCATCGGGCATCTCAAATTGGTACGCTGAGTTATCTACTGAAAATGTTGCGGAAACTTTGAAACCTTCTTTAATTTTCAGTTTTCTACAAATGGTCAACCCAATATTTATAAAATGTCCGCCTTCCTTTTTAGGCATAATAGCACAATGGAATTCTAATTGATTGTTTAATTTACAAATGACTCTTTTGTTGTCATTTTCAGTCAATGCTGCTACAGTTTTAGTGTCAAGCATTATGTAGTGCATGCCACTATCAAACTTTTCAATTACAAATGCTGTCGTCATATTTTTTATTCCCTATAGGTCAGTTATAGAGCGTATAACCATAATAAAGTAACATACCTACATCAGTCTTTGGAACATTCCATCTAATTGTCCCTCTGAAAAACTCACGTAAGTTGGGCTTCCCGTTGGGGTTACGTTAGGGACTTTGCAGGCAAATAAATCTTGGGCTAAACTGGCCATTTCTTGGGTTGAAAGGGCTTGTCCGGTTTTAATAGCTTGTTGCCTTGCCATACAACGAACCAATTTTTCTCTATTGCTAAACTTTACCTCGCTGCTAAAATGTTTAAACTGCTCTAGCAATAACTCAATGGCGTGTTTCTCATTGCCCTGCAACGTATCTGCTGGCACCCCTTTTATCTGGAAACAATGCTGCTCCACCTCAGAAGCTTCAATGGTATAACCAATGGCATGGAGGGAAGGTAACAACCCCTGAAGCAATGCGGCATCGGCAGGGGGCAGGGAGAGGGTTTCGGGAAAAAGTAGTTGCTGCGACAAAATTTGCGCACCGTGGGAGGCTGCACTAAATCGTTCATACAAAATACGCTCATGAGCCAATTGCTGGTGGATAACCACAAAACCACTTTGGGCAGTGGCAACCACATACGTGTAGTGCAACTGCATATACTGGGTGGTGGTATGTACAGACAAAGGGGAGTTGGTACTTACAAACGGGGAATCATCGTCTAGTGATAATTGATCATTTCCCATTGGAAGGGGCTTCGCAGCAAACTGCTGGGTCAATGTCTTTTCTTGAGACGCTTGGTTGAGTGCCGACGGTTCGTAAAAACTTTTCCAATGCTTTAATTCACTTTGGTTGGTAGGTTCTATCAGATGTGCCTGATTTTTTTTGCTAAAGGTGTTAAACAAACTGGAGGAGGCTACCGCTTCTTTTTGTTCGTGGGTAAAGGGTTTGCTAATGGCATCGAGCTGTTGAATATCGGCATTGAGCGTAAAGTCTAAAGAGGGCGCAATACTAAATTGGGCTAAAGCGTGTTTAACGGCAGATTGAACAAAGGCATACACAATTTTTTCGTCTTCAAATTTTATTTCTTGCTTTGTGGGATGCACATTCACGTCCACCTGTGCAGGATCTAGATCGATAAACAACACATAGCTTGGGAAGCTGTCTTTTGCAATCATTTCGCTGAAAGCACTATTAATAGCATGATTGAGGTAAGCACTTTTAATAAAACGATTGTTCACAAAAAAGTATTGGTCGCCACGGGTTTTTCTGGCCGTTTCGGGTTTACCTACAAAACCATGTACGTTCATGTAGTCCATCTCTTCCTTTACACTAACCAACTTGGCGTTGTAACTATTGCCCAAGATTTGAATAATGCGCTGTTTGGCATTGCCCGCATCTAAGTGAAATTGCTCTGCACCATTTATTGATAAAGAAAAAAACAGGTTGGGAAAAGCCATCGCCACCCGAATAAACTCATCTATGATATGCCTTGTTTCTACAGGATTGCTTTTCAGGAAATTTCTGCGAGCGGGAACATTAAAAAAGAGGTTTTTCATGCTAATGATGGTACCCACATTACAAGCGCAAGGCTGCTGCGACACTACTGCACTGTTTTCAATTATCAAATGGGTGCCGAGTTCATCTTCTGCACGCTTGGTTTTCAATTCTACCTGCGCTACAGCTGCAATGCTGGCCAATGCCTCGCCCCTAAAACCCATTGTTTTGATGCTGTATAAATCATCAATCTGCTTGATTTTACTGGTAGCGTGACGCTCAAAGCTCATGCGAGCGTCGGTTTCTGACATGCCTTTTCCATTATCAATCACCTGTATCAAACTCTTTCCTGCATCCACCACCACTAGCTGAATACGGGTTGCACCCGCATCTACCGCATTTTCTAATAGTTCTTTTACCGCACTTCCTGGACGCTGTATTACCTCACCCGCGGCAATTTGGTTTGCTATGTTATCGGGTAGTAATTGTATAATATCTGCCAACTGTATCGAAATTTTAAATAGTGGGCGAAAGTACGGGATATGTAGGGAGTTAATTGCCTTTGAAAGTGGTAGGTTTTAGGTGGTAAGTTTTAGGTGTTCCTAATTTTAACCTCACCCCGACCTCTCTCCAAGGGAAAGGGAACTGGAATCTATTACTGGCATGGATTACAAGATATTTTTACCGTCTGTTTATTTGGGCTATGACACTCCTTTTTCCGTGATTAATGTTTATCAAACAACAACTGCCTAATGGATTGGCACAGTGAAAGCAAACAACATTAATGACCCCATTGGCTGATGATTTGTGTCTGCACAAAAAGGGTTGTTCCTGTCAAATATTCTAAGGTGGCGGCTACAATTCAATATACTTGCACCCATCTGGTGGTTGCCGCCTTTGTATCATTGGGCAATTTGCGGAAATTTTAAACACACTAATTACAGATTTTGTATGGACAAATTACAGTCGATTATCATTGCTATTGTAGAAGGACTCACCGAGTTTCTACCCATTTCATCCACTGCACACATGAAAATTACTAACCCACTTATTGGGGTTTCTCACAGTGCGTTTACGGAAATGTTTGAAGTGGTTATCCAGTTTGCTGCGATACTAAGCGTTGTTACCGTGTACTGGAAAAAGTTTTTAGACTTCAAAACCTTTAATTTCTACATAAAACTGATTATTGCTGTAATACCTGCCCTGATTTTTGGTGCCTTGCTAAAAAAACATATTGACCAAGCCTTGAGCAACCTTACGTTCATTGCTGGAGTGATGATTGGGGGTGGGGTGTTGTTGTTGTTTATCGACAAACTATTCTCTAAAACAGAAATAACCGAAGAGGAAAAAATCACTTATCCCAAAGCATTGATTATCGGTTGTTTTCAGGTTCTTTCGATTGTATTGCCTGGACTAAGCCGTAGTGCTGCCACTATTATTGGCGGTATGAGCCAAAAACTTACCCGCAGCCTAGCGGCTGAGTTTTCCTTTTTTCTGGCTGTGCCTACCATGTTTGCAGCTTCAGCCAAAAGCTTGTTAGACGTGTATAAGGAAGATCCCAATATTTTACGCTCTAGCGACAACTTAGGCACACTTGGGATTGGCGCAGCAATTGCCTACATCATTGCTTTGCTCACCATTAAATTTCTAGTAGGTTTTGTACAAAAGCATGGATTCCAATTGTTTGGGTATTACCGTATTGTGATGGGAACTATCGTGTTAATCTTAATTTATAGGGGGATTATCTAGGTAAGCTGCGTGTTTTAAGGTTTATTTTTTTCCTAGGATATAAGCCGTTCTGGGATGTTGCCACTAATTCACGAATTTCGATTGATACTGGACGCTTTAACATAGTCGCATTCGCTCCAATGGCACGAATTGTGGGTTTTGAAATGCTTATGATCTATGTATTTCCGCCTTGGATGTAAGCCGCTCTGGGATGTTGCCACAAATACACGAATGGCGATTGATACTGGACGCTTTAACATAGTCGCATTCGCT
>JAIXOJ010000023.1 GCA_027486835.1 Chitinophagaceae bacterium | reverse complement strand
GTAATCGCCCAAAGCGGTTTCACTTTTAGCGAAATAGGCATACAAGTTGGGGACAAACCCCAATCCTTTTTGTAAGGAATCAAAAATACCTTGGTTGTTGGCAGATACTTCGGCTCTGGTAGGAATGCTAAATGTTGCATTAATAGTAGTAGTCATTTTTACACTTTTTTAAATTATTTTTTGTCATTATTGACGATGCAAAAATGCTATTACCAAACACCCTTTTCCAATAAACTAGATTAGGAAATTAGGGCAAACTACTTCGTGCAAAAAACATGAACTAGATCAAGATTGTAGTACATTCTTGTATCAATACGTTCTACTATATAGCTTCTTTGAAAAAGACGGTTTCTAAATACTTGGTGGACAATTCCCCTCTCGAGGGGTGCCCGCAGGGAGGGGTGGTAATTTCGCATAAGTGATACCTGTAAGAAATAAAAGCTGGCATTTGTTCCTCCGTGTAATAAAAAATTTCACCGAGTTGCACAGAGGAGGCACAGCGTTACACTGAGCATAAAACCTCCGTGGCTCTCTGTGCAACCTCAGTGTTCCTTTGTGTAATCTCAGTGTTACTCTATGTAATCTTAGTGTTACTCTGTGTAACTCGGTTCATTGGGCAATAAAAAGAACGCATCTCGTGAACAATCTGATTGTCCAATAGTACCTGCCAACCATTAGATTGACGAAACAAACGCACAGGATATAGAAAGCGAGACATAGGAAAAACAAAAAAGTTGTCAGATTGTCCAGCGTAACAGTCGAAACCATTCGCGTAAGCGTCGGAACCTTCACCTTAAGCGTCGGAACGTTCAACTACGGTGTCGGAACGTTCAACCCAAGCGTCGAAACGTTCAACCTGTCGGCCAGATTGTCAGTTTTTGTGTTCGGAACGTTCTCCCGTGTGGTTGGAACGTTCAGCTAAACAGTCGGAACGTTCAACTAAGCAGTCGGAAGGTTCAACCCAAGCGTCGGAAGGTTCAACTAAACAGTCGGAAGGTTCAACTAAATAGTCGGAAGGTGCTACTAAACAGTCGGAATGTTTACCCGTGTAGTCGGAAAGAGTTAGCGGTAGGTCGGAAAAGGTCAGCCGTAGGTCGGAAAGGGGCAGCCGCAGGTCGAAAATAGTTAGCCGCAGTTTAGCAATAAACAGCCGTACGTAGTATATAAATTGCCGTAAATCAGAAATAAGCCTCTACTTAATGGATAAATATTGCCGCAAATCAACACAAAATTGACAGAGATTGGATGGTAATAGGCAACTGAATAGTTGACCAATAATTAAAAGAGTATAATTGAACTAAGCTTGCGAGCATTTCACGCTAAGGCAGGCTTATTACTGCTTAATCCTTACTGGGGAACACTTCTTTGTAGTTTTTTTGTGACTATAAACAAGTAATATTATTTTTTGGTAAAATTGTTAACAAATTACATCAAATCTCCTATTTTAGCGAGCGATTATTCTATCATTTTGATGCTATTTTTTTACCCATAATTTAAATAAGATGCAACAATTCACCGCTTACATTCACAATGCTATCATGGCTCTATTCTGTCTAGCAACTGGTTTGTTTTTGTACACAGCCCCGACGGTGCAGGCTCAAGCCCCTAAAATAAGCTACCCTGTGGGCAGCAAAGTATTTGCAGTTGGCTCTGCAATTACCCCCCTAACTCCAACAAACACAGGCGGAGCAGTAATTGGCAATGGGCAAGTGACTGTCAGCACATTAGCAGGAAGTGGTATTGTAGGCAGTGCTGACGGTGTAGGAAATGTGGCGAGTTTCTATTGGCCAACTGGGATAACCGTAGATTCTTTTGGAAATGTATATGTCGCTGATATGCAAAACAACAAAATCAGGAAAATCAGCACCTCTGGCTTAGTTAACACTTTAGCTGGCAGTGGCAGCTATGGTAGCGCAAACGGTACAGGTACTTCGGCAAGTTTCAAAGGTCCCTCTGGGGTAGCCATTGATGGTTTCGGGAATATATATATAGCAGATACCTATAATCAAAAAATTAGGAAGATAAGTCCTTCAGGTATAGTAAGCACTTTTGCAGGCAGCGGTAGCAATGGTAGCTCAGACGGAACTAGCAGTTCGGCAAGTTTTGATGGTGTCCGTGGTATAGCTATTGATAGCATTGGTAATTTATATGTTGCAGATATGTATAACCACAAAATCAGGAAGATTAATCCTTCAGGTGTGGTTAGCACTTTGGCGGGCAGTGGTTTAGCAGGCAGTTCAGATGTTGCGGGTGCATCAGCTAGTTTTACAAATCCTACTGGAGTTGCCGTTGACGGTAGTGGAAATGTATATGTATCAGATCAGGGCAACCACAAAATCCGAAAAGTGAGTCCTACAGGGATTGTAAGCACTCTGGCGGGGAGTGGTTTAGCGGGCAATTCAGATGGTGAGGGTGCGGAGGCAAGTTTTAATATGCCAACGGGCTTAACAATTGACGCTTCAGGAAATTTGTATGTGGCGGATGCTTATAATAACAATATTCGTAAGGTTACCCCTTCGGGAATAGTAAGTACAGTGGCAGGCAATGGTACTGTAGGAAGTGTAGATGGTGTTGGAGCAGCGGCTAAATTCAATTATCCTAATGGCATTGCCATTGATAGGGCGGGATATCTGTATGTAGCAGACCTAGCGAATCAAAAAATTAGGAAAATAGGACCAGCGTATGGCTTTAGCATCAGTCCTGCCTTGCCAGCAGGTTTGAAGCTAGATCCATCTACTGGCATCATTAGCGGCACGCCTACAACGGGAATACTTCCTACAAATTATGTTATAACTGCAATTAATATGAGTGGCAGCAGCAGCTACACCATTAACATTGCGGTGTCAGCTGCTCCTACTATTAATTTATTTGCTCCCACTTTAGGAGGCACTGGAAGCATCGTAACTATACGTGGCAACAACCTAACTGGCGCAACAGCAATTAGTTTCGGCGGTAAAGCTGCGTCTAGCTTTGAAGTGATAAACGATAGCACAATTACAACAGTGGTTGGTTCAGGCAATAGTGGCAGTGTGATGGTTACGACCAATAGTGGTAAAGGCAGCTTGGCTGGATTTAATTATTTGGCAGCCCCAAATATCAGCTATGCTGGTGGCAACAAAGTATTTATAGCTGGACAGGCAATCACTCCAATTGCCCCAACCAATACAGGTGGCGCTATAACAGGAAACGGGCTGGCAAATGTTAGCACTTTGGCAGGAACTGGTAGCATTGGTAGTGCAGACGGGGTTGGTACCTGGGCAAGTTTTTATCATCCTTTTGACGTGGCGGTAGATGGATTTGGCAATGTGTATGTGGCAGATGCAGGTAACAACAAAATTAGAAAGATAAGCCCAACTGGTTTTGTCAGCACATTGGCTGGCAGTGGTAATGTAGACAGTAATGATGGTTCTGGATCGGCGGCGAGTTTTAGTTCCCCCCAAGGCATTGCTGTTGACGCATCAGGCAATGTATATGTGGGGGATTATTGGAGTTACAAAATTCGCAAAGTGAGTCCTAGGGGTATCGTAAGTACCTTGGCAGGTACTGGTATAGTTGGTAAAGCAGATGGGGCGGCGATTGATGCGAGTTTCGATCGTCCAAGTGGCTTAACAATCGACGCTTCTGGTAATGTTTATGTGGCAGATTTTGGTAACAACAAAATCCGCAAGGTTAGCACTACAGGTGTTGTCAGCACTTTTGCAGGTAACGGTAATCAAGGCGATTTAGATACTCTGGGGGTTGCAGCAAGTTTTAATGCTCCAAGTAACGTTGATATAGACGCTTCTGGCAATGTTTATGTTGCTGACATGCAAAATGGGAAAATTAGAAAAATAAGTCCTACAGGGCTTGTAAGCACTCTGGCTGGCAATAATATGGGAATCAATGGTGATGGCATTGGTTCGGCGGCAAGTTTCGGTATTACTTTTGGAGTAGCAGTAGATACCTCAGGCAATGTATATGTGGCTGATTATGGAAATAACAAAATTCGGAAGGTAAGTCCTATAGGAGTGGTCAATACTATAGCGGGCAACGGCAGCTGGAGTAGCATAGACAGCACTGGCACCGATGCAAGTTTTAAAAGTCCCGTTGCTGTAGCAGTAGCTAGTAATGGGTATATATATGTGGCAGATAGTTGGAACCATAAAATTAGGAAAATTAGTCCTGCATTTGGCTATAGCATTAGCCCGGCATTGCCAGCTGGCTTGAGCTTTAATGGTTCAACGGGTATCATCAGTGGCACACCCAAAAAAGCAATTCCAGCCTCTAATTATGTAGTAACGGCTATCAATGCAGGCGGCAGCAGTAGCTTTACCATCAATATTGCAATCCTTCAGACCGTAGCTCCAAACATCAGCTACACTGGCGGCAACAAAGTTTTTACTGTAGGCAAGTTAATCACGCCAATTAGCCCTTCAAACACTGGTGGAACTGTTACAGGTATTGGACAAGTGACCGTAAGCACTTTTGCAGGAAGTGGTAGCAGCGGTAGTTCAGACAATATTGGCACTTTAGCAAGTTTTAATGCACCCTATGACGTAGCTCTTGACGGTTTAGGCAATTTATATGTGGCGGACATGGGTAACAACAATATCAGGAAGATAAGCCCATCGGGTGTGGTAAGCACCTTGGCGGGTAAAGGTAGCCAAGGAAGCAAAGATAGTATTGGCACTTTGGCAAGTTTTGATGGCCCTTCTAGTGTTTCAGTAGATGATAGTGGCAACGTATATGTAGCAGATTTAAGAAACCATACAATTAGGAAGATCAATTCAACAGGCTTGGTCACCACTTTAGCGGGTTGCCGTACGATAGGTATTGGTAATGGAATAGGAAAGGCAGCATGTTTTTATTTTCCATTTGGTGTTGCTGTTGACGGAAATGGCAATGTAACTGTGGCTGATACGTATAACCATAAAATTAGGCGGATTAGCCCTTCTGGGTTGGTCAACGATTTTGTGGGTAGCGGTATTTATGGAAGTGGTTTTGGTAGCAATGACGGTATAGGCAATTCCACAAGTTTTTATTTTCCTAGTGGCTTAGCCGTTGACGGTCTAGGCAACGTGTATGTTGCAGATTATAATAATCATAAAATCAGGAAGATTAGTCCATTGGGAGTGGTCAGCACCTTGGCTGGCAGCGGTAACCCAGATAGTACAGACGGTGTGGGCGCATCGGCTAGTTTTAATTATCCCTCTGATGTAGCTGTTGACGGCCTCGGTAATGTATATGTAGCAGATACTTACAACCAAAAAATCAGGAAAATCACCCCATCTGGCTTAGTCAGCACTTTGGCCGGCAATGGTAGCCAAGGAAGTGACGACGGAATTGGATTGTCAGCAAGTTTTAATTTTCCAAATGGCTTAGCCGTCGATAGCATCGGGAATGTTTATGTTGCGGATAGATCTAACAGTAAAATCAGGAAAATAAGTTCGACTTATGGTTACAGCGTAAGCCCTGCTTTGCCTGCGGGATTAATTATAAATGGTAACACGGGTATCATCACCGGCACACCATCGGTTGTGACTTCTGCAACCAATTATGTGATTACAGCTAGCAACTCAGGCGGAAGTAGCAGCTACACACTCAATATAGCAACTGTCATAACTACCCCTGTAACCCTCACCACCCTCACAGCCAAACCAACCGAAGCCAAAGAAGTAATACTAAATTGGCAAACCGCCACCGAAACCAACAGTAGCCATTTCATCATAGAACGCAGCACCGATGGAAAGGAATTCAACTCAATTGGAAAAGTAACTGCCATCGGTTCAGGCAGCAATGCCTACCATTTCACCGACTCAAAACCCATTATGGGTAAGGTGGTTTACTATCGGCTAAAAATGATGGACAAGGATGGTAGTTATGAATACAGCAAAGCGGTATCGGTTTCACTTACCACTACTCACGCACAATTAATCACTATTAGTCCCAATCCTGCCAAAGACAAGGTGCGTATTACCATACAAATCAATAAGCCAGAAAATGGCGTCTTGCAAATAATCAACACAGCCGGTAAAGTGGTCAAGCAACAAAAGGTGAGCCTACGAGAAGGCACGAATCAAATCAATTTGCCTATTAATTCGCTTGCTAAGGGTAACTATATTGTATCGCTTAAAACCGAAAGCAATCAGTATCAAGAGCGGTTGATTAAAGAGTAATGAATCTTATAAAAAGTATTACCCTGTTTGGTTAATTACTGATGGAATACAAAATAATCCCTGTGGTGCTTTGTGCTACGGGGATTTTTTTGTGTAGGATAATGCGCAATATTATTTTTTGGTAAAATTGTTAACAAATTACATCAAATCTCCTATTTTAGCAAGCGATTATTCTATCATTTTACTATCTAATTTTTTCAAACTTTCAAAAGACAGGTTATGCAGCAGGTTTTTGGTTTTCGCTATATAAGGGTTATGGCGATGTTGAGTTTTTTATTGGGGTTGTTGGTGATGAATCCTAATCTGGTGGAAGGGCAATGGACACCAGTTGGGAATTATCCTTATTATAATGGAAGCTTTTCAGGGACTATCAATTGTATCGTAAAAGACAAAAAGGATAATCTCTATGCAGCAGGGCGGTTCGGAAATGGCGTTGGCAAGTATATAGTAGCAAAATGGAACGGGAACACATGGTCCGAAATAGGCGGTACCAACAGTTCTACATTTGGCAATTCAATACATAGCATGTTACTCGATTCTAGCGGTAACCTTTATGCAGCAGGCAATTTTACTAACAGCAACGGCAAGCAATATGTAGCAAAATGGGATGGGAGCATGTGGTCCGAAGTAGGCGGCACGAACTATTCAACTTTTAATGGTATAATTTATAGCATGATCACCGATGCAAGTGGTAACATTTATTCAGCAGGGGTATTTGCCAATGCCAACGGTAAGCAATTTGTAGCAAAATGGAACGGGATAACGTGGTCCGAGCTAGGCGGCATCAATACTTCTAATTTTAACGGTGAAATAAGGAGCTTGTCCACTGACGCTCGCGGAAACATATATGCAACAGGCAATTTCACCAATGGCAACGGCAAGTATTATGTAGCAAAATGGAACGGCAGTGCATGGAGCGAGGTTGGTGGCACAAACACTTCCACGTTTAATGAAGCGATGCCGTGTTTGGCGACCGATGCAAGCGGAAACATATATGCGGCAGGGTGGAGCAAAAACGGCAACGGCAAAAGATATGTCGCAAAATGGAACGGTATCACATGGTCAGAGGTAGGCGGCGCCAATACTTCCACATTTGACGCAGGGATATACTGTTTATCTATCGATTCAAGTGGCAACTTATACGCAGCAGGGTATTTCACGAATGGCCACAGAGTATATGCTATGAAACGGAACGGGAACTCGTGGTTCGAGGTAGGCGGCTCTTTTATAAGTTGGATAAACATTTTGTACAACGATGCTCTCGGAAACCTCTACGCCGCAGGGGATTTCGGCAGATTTGTCGGCGGGGAAAAGCATGTAGCGAAATGGAACGGGAATACCTGGTCTGCGGTACTCGACACTAACGCCTCCACTTTTAACAATGAAATAGAGGACTTATACACCGATACAAGTGGAAACATATATGCAGCAGGCGGATTCTTCAACGACAGTGTCAATCATTATGTAGCGAAATGGAACGGGAACAAGTGGTTCGAGGTAGGTGGTACCAACACTTCAACTTTTACCAGTGGTATAAGTAGATTGTCCACCGACTCTAGCGGAAATCTTTATGCTGCGGGGGGATTCTACAACAGTAATGGCAAACAATATTTAGCGAAATGGGACGGAAACACCTGGATAGAGGTAGGAGGTTCGAACACTTCAACTTTTAACGGTTCTATACAGAGCTTTTCCATTGATGCCAGCGGAAACCTCTATGCAGCAGGGTATTTTACCAATGGAAGTGACCGTTGGAGTGGCAAGCAGTATGTAGCGAAATGGAACGGGCTTACTTGGTCCGAAGTAGGTGGTAAGAACGCTTCTACGTTTAATAGTACTATATGGGGCTTGACGACCGATGCCAATGGCAATCTCTACGCTGCAGGGTGGTTCACCAATGGAAACAGCAAGTTTTATGTTGCTAAATGGAACGGAAGTACTTGGTCCGAGGTCGGAGGCACCAATACTTCGACTTTCAACAGTTCAATTTACAATTTACATACCGATTCCGGAGGAAACCTTTATGCGGTAGGTAATTTCACAAACGGAAGCGGCAAGAGATATGTTGCGAAATGGAACGGGCTTGTATGGTCCGAGGTCGGCGGCACTAGTACTTCAACTTTTAATAGTTTTATTTGGGGCGTGTCCTCAGATATTAACGGCAACTTGTATGCTTTCGGGGATTTCACTAACAGTAAAGGCAAAAAATATATTGCAAAATGGAACGGGCTTGCATGGTCCGAGGTAGGTGGTACCAATGCTTCTACTTTTAACTACACAATAAAAAAATTATCTATTGATGCTAGCGGAAACCTTTATGCGGCTGGGGATTTCATCCACCCTAACGTTCACTACATTACCCGATATGTCGCCAAATACACCAACCCCACCACCACCCCCGTAATCCTCGCCACCCTCACCGCCAAAGCCATTGAAACCAAAGAAGTAGCCCTCGCTTGGCAAACCACCACCGAAACCAACAGCAGCCATTTTATCATAGAACGCAGCACCGATGGAAAGGAATTCAACTCAATTGGAAAAGTAACTGCCATCGGTTCAGGCAGCAATGCCTACCATTTCAATGACCTAAAACCCATTCAGGGTAAGGTGGCTTACTATCGCCTAAAAATGATAGATAAGGATGGTAGTTTTGAATACAGCAAAGTAGTATCGGTGCAATTAACCACTCACCACTCACCACTAATCACTATTAGCCCCAATCCTGCCAAAGACAAGGTTAGTATTACCATACAAACCAATAAGGCAGAAATCGGCGTGTTGCAAATAATCAACACAGCAGGTAAAGTGGTCAAGCAACAAAAGGTAAGTTTAAGGGAAGGATTGAATCAAATCAATGTGTCTACTAATTCGATTGCTAAGGGTAACTATATTGTATCACTGAAAACAGAAAGCAATCAGTATCAGGAGCAGTTGATTAAGGAGTAATGAATCCTGAATACAAAAAAATCCCTGTGGTGCTTAGTGGCCACAGGGATTTTTTGTGCAGCACCAATTTATAGCCACTGAATAGTTAAAAAAGCTATTTTCACGCTGCTTCTTTAAGCGAGATGCATTTCGATCAACTAAAAATGGTTTCTAATGAATACAATGATAATAAGAAAAAAATTGCATGATTACATTGCTGATGCTGATGATAAAAAAATAAAGGGTATGTACATGCTGCTGGAAGATGAGATAGCTAAAAAAGAAGATTTCGTATGTATCTCAAAGCATTTGGAGTTATTGGATGAAGAAAAAAGAAAGCACGTTGCTGGGGTATCAGAATCGTATAGTTGGGAAGAAGCAAAAGAGATTATCAGGGGCAATAAAATAATCGACTAATTGTATCAATTACTACTGAAACCTAGGGCCATTTTGATGGCAAAAGATGCCTATGATTGGTATGAAATACAATTAGAAGGCTTAGGTGAATCTTTTTTGGATGAATTAGAGGCTGGGTATAGAAAAGTTTTAGCTAATCCCACCTTCTATAGTTTTATTGAGAATGGTTATAGAAGATTGCCTATTAACAGGTTTCCTTATGTTGTTATTTATGAAATAATAGATAAAACAATTGTTGTTTTTGCCATTTTTCATACGAGTAGAAATCCTGAAAATCGTCTGATTGATGATTAATTAGCAGGGCAACATGTTCCGAATGGCATGTCGCCTAAACAGATAATTGGGATTTCCAAATCCCAATTCCCTCTCATAGCCTTCATGGAGGCATGAATCAAATCAATGGCCTATTAATTCGCTTGCTAAGGGTAACTATGTGGTATCACTCAAAACAGAAAGCAATCAGTATCAGGAGCAGTTGATTAAAGAGCAATGAATCTTATAAGAAGCATTATCTTGTTTCGTTACTTAGTGTATGAATATAAAAAATCCCTGTGGTGCTTTGTTGCTACGGGGATTTTTTTGTGTAGGGTAGGGGGTAATTGCAAGCATTGTACAATCCAATAAAATCGATTCCCAAAGTTGCAATAGATCGGATTTACTGTGAAGATATTTTCTCCTACAGACATTCAGTTACGTCCTCAAAGATTTTTGTTCATCGGTATCTGTGAGGTATAGAAGAATAGTTGCACCAGGAAAGTACCTATTAATCAAAATTATTGGCCTCGATTCTATCGAATGGATGTTGGCTACTAACCGTTTTTGAAAACTTACCGTACCTACTTGCGCATAATAAACCTTGAGGACGAAAAAATTACGCCGCTTTCTTGCTAAACAATTTAGTATTGCAGTGTGTCTATGGTGATGGCTGCATACGCTTTGATGTGGTAAAGGCGAATAATTTTTGAATAACAATATGGTTGCGATAGTGGATTGTAATAGTTTTTATTGCTCGTGCGAGCGCATTTTTCGCCCAGATTTATGGGAACATCCAGTAGTTGTGCTGAGCAACAATGATGGGTGCATTGTGTCCCGCACAGACGAGGCGAAAGCATTGGGCATTAAAATGGGGGAGCCCTATTTCCAGGCGAAGGAATTATTAGAAAAGCACAATGTGGCTGTCTTTTCTAGTAATTATGCCCTTTATGGCGACATGAGTAGGCGGGTGATGGATACAATTGGCGTTATTGTAGGAATGGAAAATGTGGAGATTTATTCTGTGGACGAATGTTTTATAGATGTAAGTAAAATTGCATTGAGCCAATTAAAAGATGTAGCTGAAAGTATTAGGGATACGGTGGTTAAATGGACGGGCATCCCCGTGTCGGTGGGCATTGCCCCAACCAAGGTCTTATCTAAGGTGGCCAACCGACTAGCCAAAAAGCATAAGGTAGTTACGCAAGGCGTTTTAATACTAGATACACCGCGAAAAGTGGAGCAAGCACTGCATAAAACCAATGTGGAAGATATTTGGGGTGTTGGCCGAAAGTATGCCGAAAAGCTCAACAAAATGAACATCAAAACTGCTTATGAACTGAGTCAGCAAGACTTGCAATGGGCGGTGAATCATTTAGGCGGTGTAGTGGGCGAGCGCTTGGTGCGGGAATTGAAGGGCGAACCCTGTATTGATTTTCAGCCGCCCTTGTCTGTCAAAAAAATGATAGCCACTTCACGTATGTTTGGAAAACCAGTAAGCGACATAGCGAGTATCAAGGAGGCAGTGGCCACCTATACAGCTCGTGCAGCCGAAAAATTGAGGCGGCAGCAATGTGTTGCTCAAACGATACATGTTTATTTAATACCCAAAGTAGAACACGTTCAGGGGCAAAAATTTAGACACGGCGCATCGCAGGGCTGCTATGTGAAATTGCCAGTGGCCACTGCACTTACAAATGAACTCACCAAAGCTGCCCGGCAGCTAGTAGATAGTATTTACAAGTCGGGTCAATTATATACCAAAGCGGGGGTAACCCTTAGCGATATCATACCGGATACCGCTATTCAAGGGAATCTGTTTAATGCCCCCACAACAAACAAGGCCGCAGGTAATAGATTGATGCAGGTGATGGATAACATCAACTTTTCCATGCGCAAAGACATGCTTAAGCTTGCATCAATTGGCACCACCCAACACTGGAGCATGAAGTGCAAATTTCAGAGTCCACGTTTTTCAACGCGGTGGAACGAGCTAATTAAAGTGCAGTAAACAGCGATCGATTCACAAAATCGGGGGAACCATTTTATAAATTTATCGTTAAATCAGCTTAAGAATGGCTGAGAATGGTTCAATAAAATTGATTTGCAGGGGTGAATGTATTTCTAATCGAATAATTGCCCTAACATTGCACGGTAGGCGTTAATCGCGCATCAATAACATTGCGATTTCACTATTCAATTCTCCCCCAGTTTTTTTACTTTTAAAGTTTAATTTTCAAATTAACGTAAGTACCAAGGCTTAACCCCATGCTCTAACGAGAGTAATTTAATGCCTTCTATTAACACTTATCTTATTTATGTACGACATTTTGCAACTGAATGACATGCAGCTATCTGAATTATTGGAAATAGCGGCACAATTAAAACTCACCAACACCGAAAAACTTGACAAACAAAAACTAATTTATAAGATTTTTGATAGTCAGGTAGAAGACGAGATTGTGGTTAAAAAAGAAAAGCCACGCAAAGAGAAAGCTAAGAAAGAGGTTGCTCCTAAAACCACCAAAACCACCACAAAGACCACTGAAAAAAAGACAGTGGCTGCTCGCGTAGCTGCCGGAGCCAAAGAAGCTAGTGTACAATTAGAAATTCCTTTGCCCGCAGAAGAAATAAAAATAACAACTGAACCTAAAATAGTAACAGAAGTGAAGGCTGTTGAGCCTGAGCCTATGGTTGTTGAACCTGAGCCTATCGTTGTTGAGCCTGAACCTGTAGTTGTTGCAGCCGTTACTCCTGAAAGTGATGCCACAGAATCCGCAGCAGAAACTAAAGAGGCGTCTGAACCCCAGTCAGAAAAAACACCACCTAAGCGCAAAAGAACGCCATTGAGGCCTGAGGCTCGAGGCGCGGTTAAAGTAATCGACGAAACAGAATTGCTGGCTAAACCAGCAAAGCCAACATCGGTTACCCCACCAGAGGCTCCAAAGAAAGATACTCGTGTACCAGAAGTGCCCAAAGCCGCTCCGGTAGTTCCAGTAGTAGCTAAAGAAGAGCCTCCGGTTAACTTAGAAGCCGATTTAGAACTAAAAGAGGTAGATGCAAAAACCTTGAGTTTGGCGGAGCAATTGTTACAGGCAACGGAGCACATGTTTAGTAAGCAGCATGAATTCCCCAAATATTCAGCACCACCTCCACCACCCCCACCTCCTCCTCCGCCCGCCTATGTACCTATTGACGTGGAAGACGAAATGGACGAATTGCAAGAAGAGGACATGGATGAAGACGACGACGAGGTGGATGATGAGCCAGAATCTGGTGAACTGCTAGGTGTTCCTTCCGAAATGGAGGCTGCTTCCATACCACCAGTTCAGCAAGTGGTAGAAAAGCCTGTGTACAAAGCCACCAAGAAAGAACCCGTATTTAACGTTGAGTTCGATGGCATTATTCCAGCAGAAGGCGTATTAGAAATGATGGTGGAAGGGTATGGGTTTCTACGCTCGTCCGACTATAATTATCTAAGTTCACCTGATGATGTATATGTATCTCCTAGTCAGGTAAAATTATTTGGACTTAAAACAGGTGATACCGTAACAGGAACCGTAAGGCCACCTAAAGATGGGGAAAAATATTTTGCGGTAGTGAAGGTAGATACCATCAATGGTAAACGTCCCGACGAAGTAAGAGATAGGGTACCTTTTGATTATCTAACACCACTGTTTCCTTTTGAAAAACTCAATCTGTTTACAACTGCAAACAATTATAGCACTAGAATAATCGATTTGTTCACACCAATAGGAAAGGGACAAAGAGGGTTAATAGTAGCGCAGCCAAAAGTGGGTAAAACAATTTTACTAAAAGAAGTAGCTAATGCCATAGCGGCCAATCATCCGGAATGTTACCTAATGGTGGTGCTAATTGATGAAAGACCTGAAGAGGTAACCGATATGGGACGAAGTGTGAAAGGAGAAGTAATAGCAAGCACTTTCGACGAACCAGCCGAAAAGCATGTTAAGGTATCGGCAATGGCATTGCAAAAAGCGAAACGTTTGGTGGAATGTGGCCACGACGTGGTGATTTTGCTGGATAGTATTACTCGTTTAGCAAGAGCATATAATACAGTGGCACCTGCCAGTGGCAAGGTGCTAAGTGGTGGGGTAGAAGCGAATGCCATGCAAAAACCAAAACAATTTTTTGGTGCTGCTAGAAAAATTGAAAATGGAGGTTCATTAACCATTCTTGCAACAGCACTAATAGAAACGGGAAGCAAAATGGATGAAGTAATCTTCGAGGAATTCAAGGGTACAGGTAATATGGAATTATCGCTCGATCGTAGATTGGCTAACCGACGCATTTTCCCAGCAATTGATTTGGTTGCCTCAAGTACCAGACGAGATGATTTATTGTTAGACAGAGACGTATTGTCTAGAATGAATATCCTTCGACTGTTCTTAAATGACATGAATACCGAAGAAGCAATGAATGAATTATTAAGAAGGATGCGTGGTACAAAAAGTAACGAAGAGTTTTTAGCCAGCATGAATAGATAGAATACGAAAAAAACAAAAAAGGCGCAATCAGTTTTTAATTGATTGCGCCTTTTTTGTTAGTAAGAATGAAAGCGATAGTGTTTTTGTATTCCAATAGTCACTTATCCATATAGATGCAGAAATGAATACATTACTTAAAATCAACCGTACAATTTTGACATTTTATGCTAATGGTAGCGCCTTTTCCATCCCCTACAGTAGCGGAGAAACGATCATTTAAGCTACCCCCACTTATGTCCTCTGTAAGTACTGTCCCGTGACCATCAAGGCGCATTTTTTTGATGATAATTTGTTTGCCATTAACTGTACTTGTAGAGGTAGTGGTTTGGTTTAGCTCTTTTTCATCAAGTGGTTTTTTCTCAAAATTGCTGTAAACCGTGCTATAGGGGCCAGAATAGTTAACAGTATAGCTTTTTAGATTGCGTAAAGGCAAACGCATATCAGCGTATTTATTATCAAGCTTTATGTCGGTTAAAGTACTTGCAATGTTTTTTACTTTAATGTCTGCATTGGTACCGTCCATTTCAAAACTTTTGGTTAATCGGCTAATTCTTAGGTTACCATAATTTTTTCTGCCTTGCAAACTCCCTACTTCATCAATTTCGTATTCATCATTAGTACTAATTAGATTTATTTTTTGTGTTGATGCAATTTCGATAGTGCTATACTTGGTATCAATGTCTACATCATTCATATCCTTTGCTGTAAAACGACCATTTATAAACTCCACTTCGGCGGTTTTTACATTTCCAACTGATACGTTTGCATATTTAGAACGAAGCTGCAACGATAGAACATCCTGTGTTTCTAGATTGCCATTGGTAATATCCGCTGATAATTTATTTAGATTGTTGCTCACTAGAAGGTCGGCGTATTTACTTTCAATATCCACTTTGTTTTCTTGTGGTAGGTAAATGGTTACTACTCGTTTTGTATTCCCTTTTGTGCGTACAGTTTCTCCTTGGTCGTTAAAAATGGCAACACCACTAGCGGGTGAACTACTCCAGCTATAGCTATTTCCAAGCACTTGGTAGGAGCCGCTGCTGCTAACAGTACCCGATTTTATCCTGATTGAGTTACCTAAAGATTTTACGCTGATGTTCAATTTCTCAAACCAATCTTCATCGCTTAGTTTACTGGCATCACCTTCGTAATATAGCGTTGTTACCACTTTTACTTTGGGTTGATCCCAAGTTTTTATTTCAATACTCCTGCTCGTATTTTCCACATACACATCTCCATTTTTGCTAGCCTTTATTTCTACGGACACTTCTTTGCTTTTTAATTCTGGGTCAATAAAGTGTTGCTTTTGAGTCAGCTTATTTGGATGCTTGTTTGTGTTTGCAAATGAAAACGAGACATTGATCAATAAAGCGGCAATGACCAACATTTTGAGGGTACTTTTTACTGTTAAAGACGTAATTCCTCTTGAGAATAATTTGATTTTTTTTGACATAACTAGCATTTTAGGTTAAATTATTAAATGTTTAAAAAATAGACTTTTGTAGTATCAACAGGGTTTCTTTTTTGTTTGTACCGATTGTTCGTTTTTTGAATTTCTATTTGTAATTGTTTCAGAACATTCAGCTTTTGTTGGTAGATATTAATTAAGCGCGCAAGTAAATCCTGTGTCAACCCATGTTTTTTTATTTCGCTTTTTAAGACATGTTCATCAGTTTCAATCAAACGGATTTCGTGATTAAAGTCATTGAAATAAGCTGGACTCTCTGCATTAAGCGGCGTTTTATTGATTTTTTCTTTTTGTAAATTGATTAATTGAACAAAACCTTTTTCAAACTCATCAATAGCTGGGGTTGAAGAAGTAGCTTCTTTTTTTGCATCATTAGATGGCTGCTGCACGGGCGAAGATTGCTTTGGTAGCTTAGGTGCAATTGTTTTGCTATACAACGCATTGCTTTTTACTTCCCGTATTGTGTCATTATTTTGAACGGGCGAGGAGTCTATAGGAGAGGTTTTCATTATAATGGGCTTAGGTTGTACAGACTTACTAATAGAATTATCTATAGGAATTTTCGGCATTATAAAGTAGATGACGAAAATACCAATGCCTATTAGTATAAGTAATGACGCTGCAACTGATAAAAAACGTAAGCGTCTAACATTTGCTAGGGGAGGGCTTGGCATTTTTCTGTTAATCTCCAACCAAACTTCTTCAGATGGGGAATCAGTATCCAATGAATTTCGATTCTCTTGTAAAAATTGTTTAAATGGATCCATTCTGTTGTAAAATTTTAGTAAGTCGAGATCTTAAAAGCATTTTAGCACGGTGGTACTGGCTCTTACTGGTACTCTCTGATATGTCTAGTTCCAATGCAATTGTTTTGTGACTATAGTTTTCAATAGAAAATAAGGTAAAAATTTGACGACAGCCGTCTGGGAGGGATTTAATCTGACCATGAATCATTGCCAAATCAACATTGTGCCACCAAGTGGAATAATCAGTTTCCGATAATGCATTAACGTCAGTTGTGGAAAGTTCACTAAATCCGCCTTTCTTTTTACTTTGTTTTATACACTCATTAATAACAATTCTTTTCAGCCACCCTCCAAATTGCGTAAACTCCTTTAATTGGTGAAGATGACCAAAAGCCTTTACAAAAGCATCCTGTAAAACATCTTCTGCATCGTGCGTATTTCCCATCATTCTTAAGCAAATATTAAACATGGCTTTACTGTATTGCTTATAAATTAGTTCCATTGATTTCCTATTGCCTTGTTTGGCTTCAAAAAAAATGGTGCTATGAAATGAGTCAAATTCTTCCAAAATAATGTTATCTACCCCTATAAGAGTTCGGTTTGGTGTAAAGGTTGGAAAGTAAGGGAATGTTTTTTATTTGAACATGGTATCAGACAGTATTAGAATAGGTGATTTTTTGGTAAAGATGCAGCTTAAGATTATTTTCAAAACTGCCCTAAAATCCGTTGGAGGTAATAAATAGGGATTAAACGTTCTTTATTAGAACTAGTATGTTTTATAGTTCCGTTCATTGGTAATTTCATTAGAAAAGCAAGGGATTTGGATTGAAAGTGTACAATAAGGCGAACGTGAATAAATGAATACAGCCTTTTTTAGTGGTATTATGGTGTTCTGAAAATTAAAAAGCCGTTAAAAAAAAATCTTCCCATGAGGTGAATTTAATTTACCTTGCCCGCCACTGAAATATATGAATGCTTATGAATAATAATAACTCTTATTTACTTAAGGTTTCTTTATTATGCAGCGATTTCGTTATCGTAAATGCCTCTTACTTTGTTGCTTACTTTACTTCGGTTGATCCTAATACGGTTGAACATGATTTTTTCTTACAAAGTGTAATATTTTTCAACTTAGCTTGGTTGTTGTGTAGTCGTATAACACACTTGTATCATAATAATACCATGCGATTTATTGAAAACGTACTCCGTGGGACTGTTAAAACCTATGCCATACAATGTCTATTGGTTGTGTTTACTGCATTTTTCCTCAAGGTTAAAATTCCAATTGGACTATTATTAGTTTGCTATGTTCTGTTATTCTTCTTAATGGCTATTAGTAGAATCTATTTAACCTACATTGTAGAGTTTATTGCTAAAAAATCAAAATTAAATAAGCGTATTGCTATAGTTGGGCAAAATGAAATAGGGGTAAAACTTGCCAACTACTTCATCGATCATACTTCCATTTATTCTTTTCAAGGTTTTTTAGACGTAAACCCTTCTAAAGTGCATTCTGGTAATCAAAGCATCGTGAGGAAATTGGACGATTGTGTGGACTACGCAGTAGAGAATGATATTAGCGAAATTTATTCCACCATTCTTCCTGAGCAAAATAAAGACATCAATGAACTGATTGAGAATGCTGAAAAAAATTGTGTGCGGGTTAAATTTGTTACTCCCAATAGCAATATGTCTTCAAACTTTTACCAACTAGAGTACTTTGATAATATCCCTATTGTAAGTCATCGTCCAGAACCTTTACATTCTTTAAAGAATAGGTTGAAAAAGCGGATATTCGATGTAACCTTTAGTCTAATGGCTATCATTTTTGTGCTATGGTGGTTAATACCTATTATTGGACTCATTATTAAGTTGACTTCAAAAGGTCCTATCTTTTTTAAGCAAGAAAGAAGTGGGAGAGATAATAAACCATTTTGGTGTTTTAAGTTTAGGAGTATGACGGTTAACAAAGACAGTAACACTGTTCAAGCTACTAAAAATGATAAACGTATTACCCCAATTGGAAAGTTTTTGCGTAAAACAAGCCTAGATGAATTTCCGCAGTTTTTTAATGTAATTCTTGGTAACATGAGTATCGTTGGGCCTAGACCGCACATGTTAAAGCACACCGAAGAGTACAGCCAATTGGTAGATAAATTTATGTTGAGACAGTTTATGAAACCTGGAATTACAGGTTGGGCTCAAGTAAGTGGATACAGAGGAGAAACTACAGAAACCATCATGATGGAAAAAAGAATTGAGCATGACATTTGGTATATGGAAAACTGGTCCCTGATGTTAGATGTAAAAATCATTTTCATGACCATCATTAATATTTTCAAAGGAGAGGAAGCAGCCTATTAGGTTTGGAATAGAATTGTAGGAATTAAAAAAGCCGAAGCATTTAAAAGCTTCGGCTTTTTTTGTGTAAGCAATACGGTAATTTATATGGATGCTTATCGGTAATCGGGTGCATTTTTGCCACTCGCCTTTCGGAGAGGGGTGGGGGTGAGGTTTAACTAATGTCTGCGAAAAACTTTTCGCACCCTGATAATCTATGTTTTATTTTTAGTTTCCGGAAATTGATACCCTTACTTCTTGCCACGGCAATTATGGATGAGTCTGGTAAATGTGTAATGGGCAATAAAAAAGCCTTGCTCATTTAATGCAGCAAGGCTTTTTATTAAAAAAGTATGAATAATCTAGACTAGGCAACCGCCTTTTTAACTAAATCAGCAGCTTCACTTAACAAGATAGCAGATTGTACTTTTAATCCGCTTTCATCAATAAGTTTTTTAGCTTCAGTAGCATTTGTACCTTGTAGTCTTACAATAATTGGAATTTGGATATCACCTAATTTATGGTAAGCTTCAATAACACCAGCTGCAACCCTGTCGCAACGAACAATTCCACCAAAAATATTGATAAGAATAGCTTTTACATTCGGGTCTTTCATGATGATTCTAAAACCGGCTTCTACGGTTTGCGCATTTGCAGTACCTCCTACGTCCAAGAAGTTAGCTGGTTCGCCACCGCTAAGCTTAATCATGTCCATGGTAGCCATTGCCAAACCAGCTCCGTTAACCATGCAACCTACATTGCCATCAAGTTTCACGAAGTTGAGGTTAAATTGACCAGCTTCTACTTCTGTAGGATCTTCTTCTGTAATATCTCTTAATTCCGCAACATCTGCATGTCTGAAGATAGCATTATCGTCGATGTTCATTTTACAGTCAACAGCAATCATCTTGTCATCGCTGGTTTTGAAGAATGGGTTAATTTCAATCATGCCAGCATCAAGACCAACGTACGCATTGTATAAATTAGTAACAAATTTTACGCAACTTTTGAAAGCCTCACCAGACAATCCAAAATTGAAAGCAATTTTTCTAGCTTGAAATGGTAACAAACCCCCACCTGGGTGAATCCACTCTTTATATATTTTCTCAGGGGTATTGTGGGCTACGTCTTCTATGTCCATACCACCTTCGGTACTGTACATGATTACGTTTTGACCCTTAGATCTGTCTAATAATATGCTTAGGTATAATTCTTTAGTTGGGTTAGGGCCATCATAGTAAACGTCTTGTGCAACAAGAATTTTATTTACTTTTTTTCCAGCTTCACCAGTTTGAATTGTAACAAGTGTACCACCCAATATGCCAGTGGCAAAGCTTGAAATATCTTCAACGCTTTTTCCCACTTTTACTCCGTTCATACCAGTTTCTATCACCTTGCCTTTACCACGACCACCAGCGTGGATTTGTGCCTTTACTACAGCAAACTTGTTGTTAGTGTCTGCTTTAATTTTTAGGTATGCTTCTTCAGCGGCGGCAACTGTTTCCACTGCAATACCTTCTTGTACAGGGACATTGTACTTTTTCAATAACCCCTTGGACTGATACTCGTGTAAATTCATATACTTTTTTTAAATTTTGACGAAGATAAGCGAAACAGCTATTGATTTGGCTAAAAATCCAACTGCTATGCTAGTTAATTTTCAACAATTGTGAGTTACTGCTTTACAAAGATTATAGGTTAGTAACAGTATGATAGTAGATAACGATTGCAGTTATCAATTTTAGAAAACTAATGCACTAGCTCCAAGAATGGCAGCATCCGATTCTTTCAGGTTGCTGAATACCAATTGCACTTTATTTTTAAAAACTTGGTAAAGATTTTTTTCCATTGCCTCTTTTGTAGGGGTCATAATAAAGCTTCCAGCTTTTGTTAATCCTCCAAAAAGTATAATGGCCTGTGGCGAAGAAAACATGACAAAGTTGGCAAGTGCTTCACCTAGTATTTCTCCCGTAAAATCAAATACTTTTTTGGCAATTTCATCACCTTGGACAGCGCAGTCATAAACAGTTTCGCTGGTTAGCTCCGCCTCTTTGTAATTTCTTAAAAGACTGTGCTTACTGGCATCTTCCTGTAAAAATTCAATAGCGGTTTGTCTAACCCCTGTGGCTGACGCATATACTTCTAAGCAACCTTTACTGCCTGTAAGTGGATGTAGTCTCCCATTATGCCTTACAATGGTATGGCCTAGTTCTCCTGCAAAACCATCATTGCCTACAACAATTTTTCCATCAATCACAATTCCGCTGCCTACACCAGTTCCTAATGTAATGGTGATAAAGTGCTTCATGCCTTTTGCCGCTCCATAAATCATTTCACCCATAGCTGCTGCATTTGCGTCGTTGGTTAAAGATGTTTTTAGACCAAATTTTTCAGAAACCAAATGTGCAATGGGTACAATCCCTTTCCAATGAAGGTTGGCGGCATACTCAATGTTACCTGTGTAAATATTGCCATTAGGGGCGCCCATGCCTATACCCAAAAAATTGTCGATGCCACCATTACTTTCAATCAATGGATGGATTTTTTCAAATAAATTATCAACAAAAATATTGACAGGCTTTTCGCTATTGGTGGGGATTTTATCTTGGGCAATGATTTCGCCCTCCTGATTCACTATTCCAAATTTTGTTCCTGTTCCGCCTATATCTATTCCAATAACTAGTTTTGAAGAGGGTGTTGTACTCATAATCGTTGATGTATTAGCCTTCAAAAATAGGAGGTACAATCGTTTGAGCTAAATTTTTTAAGTTCAAGATTCATTTATATTGGTTGTGTTGGAGAATTTAATTCCTTTTTTAGTGCTTAAAACAAGCAATCACTTATGTATGGATGTAGGAAAAGTAGATACACTTCCAAATTTGCTAACAATTGAGAAGCTTTAAATAGATATCTATTGAGTTGGAAACAACTGGTTTGCAAGCTCATTAATCATAATCATACCCGTATGTGATTAGAACAACTGTTTGTGGTTAATTACAACACATATATTTACCTCCTGAATTAAGATTTTGTCATAAACCCAAAAATAATTTTTTATGGAAATTCTACACGTGAGTGCTGAGTGTTACCCAATGGCTAAGGCGGGCGGCTTGGGTGATGTGGTAGGTGCTTTGCCGAAATACCAAACTAAGGCAGGACACTATGCTAAAGTTGTCATGCCCATGTATCGAACCAAGTTTTTGTACAGTAACGAGTGGGCGGTTGATTATAAAGGGGTGGCTTTTTTAGGTGGTGCAAGATTTGAGTTTACCATCATCAAAGAAAAGACCAATAAACTGGGTTTTGATTTATACCTTGTAGATATACCAGGGTTACTTGACAGAGAAAAAATCTATGGTTATCAAGACGATACGGAGCGATTTATTTCCTTTCAGATAGCTGTACTTACTTGGGTAAACCAATGGAGTCACCAGCCCGATATCATTCATGTGCATGACTACCATGCAGGTTTTATTCCCTTTATGCTTAAAAATTGCTTTGCCTTTAGTAAACTGGCAATGGTAAAAAGCGTACTCACCATTCATAATGCACAGTATCAAGGAGTAATAGGTTGGGATAAATACTACCTACTTCCAGAATACGATAGTTTTAAATGGGGCGATTTAGATTGGAACAATGCCATTAACCCATTGGCAAGTGCCGTCAAATGTGCATGGAGCGTTACTACGGTAAGCCAAAGCTATATGAACGAATTGCGCTTTCACAGTAATGGTCTAGAAAAGTTGTTTGAATATGAAAAAGGAAAATGCAGGGGTATATTAAATGGTATTGACAACGAAGTATGGAATCCTGAAACAGATAATTATCTTGACCATAATTTTTCTGTGAAGACCGTTACTGCGGGTAAAAAGAAAAACAAGAAAAAGCTGTGTAATCTTTTTGGGCTGGATGAACACCTTCCGCTATTTGTCTTCATTGGGCGATTAGTAGGGGAGAAGGCTGCTGATATTTTGCCAGGCGCATTTTTAAATGTATTGCATCATCAAGCTGGAAAAGCTTCTTTTTTGGTGTTGGGCAGTGGGGATAAGGCGGTCGAAGCTAGACTTTCTGCCATCATGCACCAATACCCTCAACATTATTATTGTGTCATTGGATACGACGAAGCATTGAGTCATAAAATGTATGCTTCGGCAGATTTTTTATTAATGCCTAGTAGGGTAGAGCCCTGTGGATTGAATCAGATGTACGCTTTAAGATATGGTACTGTTCCAATGGTAAGAAGTACCGGTGGTCTTCAAGATACGGTAACCGATATGGGGGAGTATGAAGGCTTCGGTATTCGATTTAACCATGCTAGCGAAGGAGATATTGCCCATGCCATTTACAGAGCCACTCAAGTCTATCAATCTAAAACCCATTTTGAATGGATGCGTAAATACATGATGCAGATAGACCATAGCTGGGAACGTTCTGTGGATGAGTACATGCAGGTATATCTGTAGACCTTCAAATACTACGCAAGGAAACAATGGCGAAGTTGGATTATCAATTGCCATTATCATGTATAGTTAGGCGTTTCTGGTACTTAATCCCCATTAAAAAGCTGTTTTTCCACCGTTGTGTTGATAACTAAACGCAGCTTAACATTTATATAGATACTTCAAACTTTTTTACCAATAAATTGCAGCCGATTTAAGACTGTAATCGTTTTCAATGAAATTAATTTAATAATACCATGGCCTCTTTAAGTAAGTCAGTTGTTGCAGTTATTCTTGGTGGCGGTGCCGGTAGCCGCTTATACCCCCTTACTGCTTCTCGTTCAAAACCCGCAGTACCCATTGCTGGTAAATATCGTTTGGTGGATATTCCCATCAGTAACTGTATGAATAGTACCATCAACCGAATGTTTGTACTTACGCAGTTTAACTCTGCCTCCTTAAACAAACACATCAAAAACACGTATCATTTCAGCGCATTCAGTACGGGGTTTGTTGACATTCTTGCAGCAGAACAAACCCCCGACAACCCGGGATGGTTTCAAGGTACTGCAGATGCGGTTAGACAATCTTTAAGACACATTTCTAATCTCGAATTTGAGCATATACTCATCCTTAGTGGTGACCAGTTGTACCAAATGGATTTTGTGGAAATGATTGCCGAGCACGTGAAAAAAGGTGCAGATATTTCTATTGCCACCATTCCTGTTGACGATCGGGATGCACCAGAATTTGGTATCCTTAAATCTAACGAGGAAAACTATATCACTTCTTTTATTGAGAAACCAGCCAAAGACGCACTTCCTGATTGGACTAGCGACACAGGCGTAGAGATGCTCAACAAAGGGCGTAAATATTTGGCCTCTATGGGTATTTACATCTTTAACAAAGAAGTACTTAATCATTTATTGAAGGATAAACATCCCAATGCAACCGATTTTGGTAAAGAAATTATACCCAATGCTATCGTTGATTTTAAAGTGTTGAGTTATCAATACGAGGGTTATTGGACCGACATCGGGAACATCCATTCTTTCTTTGAAGCCAACTTGGCCTTAACAGAAGACATTCCATTATTCAACCTCTTTGATAATGAGAACGTGGTGTACACTCGCCCACGTATGTTGCCACCTGCTAAGATTAGTGGCACTACTTTGGAAAAAACATTAATTGCAGAAGGTTCTATTATCAATGCCTCAAGATTGGAGCATTGCGTGGTAGGTATTCGCTCCCGCATTGGTCATGGTACTACTGTATTAAGTGCCTACATTATGGGTAATGACTATTATGAAACCCTAGAGATTATGGCAGAGAATGTAGCCAAAGGCATACCTAAAATAGGTATTGGCGACCGGTGCTATATTCAAGATGCCATTATTGATAAAAACTGCCGCATTGGAAATGATGTTCGCATTATTGGTGGCAAGCACCTAGAAAACTCAGATCATCCACTCTTTAGTGTAAAAGATGGTATTGTTGTTATCAAGAAGGGCGCAATACTTCATGATGGTTTTGTGGTGTAATCACCCAATTTAATAACGCTACACTTATGTTAACATCCTGGGGATGCATAAAAGTTGCTCCTATTCCCACTCCATTTTGGTGAAGGAATTCAAATAACTCAGCAACTTTTATGACTTATCCAAACACGGGATGTTTTTTTATCGCATTTTTGCTTCGTGTAAAAAATACACATTAATTGCTTTTAAACGATTGCTATGGCTGTTTCATCCGCTTCCGCTGCACGAACAGGTGCAGTGCCTAAACCTAAATTGTCATTAGGTCAAATATTTACCATGAGTTTTGGGTTCTTAGGAATCCAGTTTGGTTTCGCATTGCAAAATGGAAACACGAGTAGAATTCTGCGCTCTTTCGGTGCCGATGTAGATCAATTGCCCATGTTTTGGATTGTCGCCCCATTGGTAGGCATGATTGTACAGCCCCTGATTGGCCATTATAGCGACCGCACATGGAACAGGCTTGGCCGTCGCAAACCCTATTTTCTTGCAGGTGCCGTGTTGTCAACACTTGCCTTGGTTTTTCTGCCCAACTCTGGCGCTACTGCTAGTGTAATCCCTGCATTGTGGATTGGCGCGGGCATGGTAATGATTATGGATGCATCTTTCAATGTGGCAATGGAACCCTTTCGCGCTTTGGTGGCCGATAATCTACCAGATTCTCAAAGTACGGTGGGCTTTTCCATACAAACCTTCCTCATTGGTTTGGGTGCGGTGGTGGGTAGTGCCTTACCAGATATTTTGGGTAAAAACGGTTTTAGCATGACAGCAGGAACCGATGGTGTGGCAGATAATATTAAGTATGCTTTCTACATTGGTGCAGTAGTATTTATTGGGGCCATTTTGGTTACCGTATTTTTTTCCAAAGAATATCCACCCGCCGAATACGAATCTTTCCACGGCAAACCCGCTGAAGAAGACAAAACCAAGGCTGGTTTATCAGAAATACTAAAAGATTTTGCCAAAATGCCTAAAACCATGCGCCAACTGGGGCTGGTGCAGTTCTTCACTTGGTTTGCCCTTTTTAGCATGTGGGTATTTACCACCGATGCCGTGGCCACGCATGTGTATGGATTATCTATTAATGATAGCAAATCAATTGCCTACAACGAGGCGGGCAACAAAGTGGGCACTGCCTTTGGCGTGTATAATTTCGTTGCCATGTTTTATGCCTTGTGCTTGCCCTTTATGGCCAAATTGATTGGCAGAAAAGCAACACACGCTTTTTCATTAATAGCAGGTGGTTTAGGGCTAATCTCCATCTACTTTATTAAAGATCCTGAAATGCTTAAATATTCAATGGTGGGCATTGGACTTGCTTGGGCGAGCATTTTGGCCATGCCTTATGTAATATTATCTGGTGCCATTCCCGCAGGTAAATTGGGGATTTACATGGGCATCTTCAATTTTTTTATTACGCTACCGCAAATCATTAACGGGCTATTTGGTGGGGCAATTGTGAAACATATTTATGGTGGTCAGCCCATTTATGCAGTGGTGCTGGCAGGTTTCTTTATGATTTGCGCAGCCATCTGTTGTCTGTTTGTGTATGATGCAGGGGATGCACGTAAAAAAATTAAAGCATAGTTTGGGCAGGTGTATCAACGTTTTTCGCTAATCAGGTTTGATTCAACCTTTAGTGGGTTTGAAACCTTGAAAAGCGTTGTTTAGGGGATTGAAAATTGTGGCACACCCGCTGGTTCATTTTTTCAGCTTACTCTTTTTTGGTGTTTAAAGGGATTGATTGTAATAATTTTTTTCACCCTTTGCGCCTTCTTTGCGTTCAAAACTTTGCGCCCTTTGCGTGGAAAAAACGAACCTAGTCTTTACATAAAAAGCGAAATCATCTCGTATTAACTTCCCGAAACTTTCGGGAAGTTTTACTACTAGGTATTCTCGTACCCAATTATCCCGTATAAAGTAAAAACAGTTTTATTTGCTATTACCTACTAAGAAATTAATCACCCCTCCCAACAATTGACAACCAGCTATTTCCATCCCTTATAATGGATTAATCAATAACAGCTATTTTATTCACTAACTACTCAATACATGATGTCCAGAACATTTCCCCAACTGATCGCTCGTAACTGCGCAACTGCGTGGTTGTTGTTAGCTTCAACCCTTTTTACTTCCCACCTTGCCACCGCTCAACAGTATGCACAAGTGCAACCCAGCAATTGGTGGACTGGTATGAAATGGAACAAAGTGCAGCTATTGGTAAAAGCCGAGCGCGATGCTTTTAGCCAAGAAAAAGTAACGGTTACCTATCCTGGTGTAACTATAACAAAAGTGACCCCACTCGAAAATCCCAAGTACTTAACCGTGGATATTGCCATTGCACCTACTGCATTACCCGGCAATGTAAACCTTGTGTTTACCTCGGGTAATGGACAAAGCCACACCATTGTTTGGCCACTAAAACCCCGCAGAAAAGGGAATGGTACTGCTTATGCACAAGGGGTTACTTCCGCCGATTTTATTTATTTCCTTATGCCTGACCGCTTTAGCAATGGCAATGAAGGCAACGATAGAATACCCAGCATGAGGGATGGCAGCCTTAACCGCGACTCAATTTACCACCGCCATGGGGGCGATTTTCAAGGCATCATCAATCACCTCGATTATTTCCAAAGCTTGGGGGCTACCACGCTTTGGCTCACACCAGTGTTAGAAAACGACCAACCCAATCGCACCGAGCATGGGTACTCTTTTACCAACCATTACAAAATAGATCCTCGCTATGGTGGTGCAGATCTTTATAAAAGATTGAGCGATTCTTTGCACAGCCGAGGAATGAAGTTGATACAAGATGCAGTGTACAACCACGTGGGCAGTTATCATTTTACTTATTTGGATCAACCTACCAAGGATTGGTTTCACCAGTGGCCTAGCTACACCGGTACCAGCTTTAAAGACCAACCACTTTTCGATCCACATGGGGCAAAGTCTGAATCTAAAATAACTGCCGACGGATGGTTTACCCGCGAAATGCCCGACCTTAACCAAGGCAATCCCATCGTGGCCAATTACCTCATTCAACATGCCCTTTGGTGTGTGGAAGAATTTGGGGTGGATGGCTGGCGCATTGATACCTATATATATAATGACCTCGCCTTTATGAACCGTTGCAACAAGGCGCTGCTAGACGAGTATCCGCACATCACCATGTTTGGCGAAACTTGGGTTAACGGGGTAATTAACCAAAGCTATTTTGTAGAAAACAACCTGAATATTCCTTTTAAAAGCAATTTGCAAGGTGCCACCGATTTCCAAACCTTGTTTAATGGTATTCAACCCGCCATGAATGAAAAGTTTGGTTGGAACGATGGCGTAACCAAGCTCTACACCACCCTTGCCCAAGACTTGGTGTATAAAAACCCCATGCAAAATGTTATTTTCTTGGATAATCACGACATGACCCGCTTTTTGAGTTATGTAAAAGGTGATGTGGAGAAACTAAAAATGGGCTTGCAGTGGCTCTTTACCTGCCGTGGTATTCCGCAGCTTTATTATGGCACTGAAATACTCATGAAGGGCGAAAGCAACCCCGACGGATGGGTACGCCTCGACTTTGCGGGCGGATGGAACGGCGACCGAAAAAATGCTTTCACCGGTGTGGGGCTTACTGACGAAGAAACCGAGGTGCAAAACTTGGTGAAAAAGCTAGGCAACTTCCGCAAACAATCTACTGCCCTCAAAACGGGTAAGCTCATGCAGTTTGTACCCAAAGACGGCCTCTACGTGTATTTCCGATACGATGACAAACAAACCGTGATGTGCATTATGAACACGGGCGAAAAAGATTGGGTACTCCAACTATCCGACTATCCTGAGCGAACAGCTGGCTACTCCAGTGCAGTAGATATAGTAGATGGCAGTAAATACGAAAGAGGTAGAATACCAGTACAACCCAAGAGAATGCTGGTGCTGGAATTGAAAAAATAGTAGCGGCTTTAGTTTAATAAATTTCACCGAGTTGCACAGAGGGGGCACGGAGTTTCACGGAGTTAACAAACGCTGTGTACTCAGTGCCTTTTTTGTGTTTACAACTATCTAACTTCTTTGCTAAAAAGTTGGTTTCTAAATACTAGGTGGACAATTCCCCTTTCGAGGGGGTGGCGAAACGCAGGGGTGGTAATTCGCATTAGGTGATGCCAGTAAAAACAAAGCGGGCATTTATTCCTCCTTTCCTTGTCATAATAAAATTCACCGAGTTGCACAGAGAGGTACGGAGTTTCGCAGAGTTAACATACGCTGTGTACTCAGTGCCTTTTTTGTGTTTACAACTATCTAACTTCTTTGCGAAAAATTCGGTTTCTAAATACTCGGTGGACAATTCCCCTCTCGAGGGGTGGCGGAACGCCGGGGTGGTAATTCGCATAAGTGATGCCAGTAAAAACAAAGCGGGCATTTATTCCTCCTTTCTGTGTAATAAAAAATTTCACCGAGTTGCACAGGCAAGGCACGGAGGTTCATAGAGCATCTAACCACTGTGTTACTCTGTGCAACCGCAGTGGATCTCTGTGTAATAAAAAATTTCACCGAGTTACACAGAGGGGGCACAGAGTTACACAGAGCAAAAAACTCAGTGTATATCTGTGTAATAATAAATTTCACCGAGTTTCACAGAGAAGGCACAGAGTTACACGGAGCATCTAAACTCTGTGGCTCTCTGCGCTATAAAACCAAACTCGAAGACAAATATGATAGCATAAACTGCTTGAAAACTATAGTTAAAGCAGTAAAAAAGCAAGAAGTAAAAAAAACAGTCTATTTTCTCGAAAAATATTTGGCTAGAAAGATTATGCTACTATATTTGCCTATCACCATTTAAACTGAATATAAATTGAATAGCAACCGATTACTCATTTCAAGCAATTTTTATGACAAAGCATTCCCTTTTATCTACCAACCCTCAGTTAACAATAACTAACAAAAGGTTTTCTACTTCCACCAACTTTTCCCTTCTTTCTTCGGATACATTTAACAGTTTAAGGACTCAATTCTATTCCTCAAAAAATAAAGGAATTATTTCCAAGCATCGCCCGATTTCCTCAATAAACTGGTCAATTTCTTCAATAAATCGCCAGATTTCCTCAAAATACTGGTCAATTTCTTCAATAAATCGCTCGATTTCTTCAAAATATTGGTCAATTTCTTCAATGAATTGCCCGATTTCCTCAATAAACTGGTCGATTTCTTCAATAAATCGCCCGATTTCCTCAATAAACTGGTCGATTTCTTCAATGAATCGCCTGATTTCCTCAATAAACTGGTCGATTTCTTCAATAAATCGCTCGATTTCTTCAAAATATTGGTCTATTTCTTCAATAAATCGCTCGATTTCTTCAATAAATCGCCCGATTTTTTCAAAAAACTGGTCGATTTTTTCAAAAACTTTGCCTATTTTGACAACTTCGACAGTTATTTTGGGTAATTTAAGCACAAATTTCAATAAAACTGCCATTTTGGCTGAAAAAACCTCGAGTTCTTGTGCAAGCCGCAAAAGCGACCCGTTAATGCTAGTGCTTCCCAATAAGGTGGCTGATTGTTGGGACTATTTTACATACAGCAGTAGCCAATTAAATTCTTTTTCTTAACTCTAATAATAAATAAGTTATGTTAAAATTTATCGGAAAAATTGTTGAAAGCTTAGACGATAAGCAAAAAGGAATGGTTGCTAATGACAAAAAATGGGTCAACTTACCAGTAACCCCTGCCATTGTGCAAGCAGCCATTACAGATTTACGGGCCAAGGATGATGCCGTGTCCGCTGCAGAAATTGTCCTAGAAAAGGCCCGCCAAGATGCAAGAGATACTGTCGAAAAATATGCAGTATTGGATGGTCAGATTGAAAATTTAGCGGCAGGGATTCATGCAACTGAACTCAACAAATTGGTGGAGTATAACATGGATTTGCCTGCTAATAAAAATGCGAAATCCTCCCCTGGAAAAACGGTGATTGCCTCAATTGTAGATGATGCTGATGGTCATGGTTTTGTAATTACCCACCAATCTTTGGCAGATGCCGATGGTTTTGAAATTGAGCGTAGCGCTGGGCAACCAGCCGATACAGAAGTGTTGGCCCCACCTTACACCTATTTAAAAACCACCCAAAAATTGTCTTACACAGACGATGATGTAGAAAAAGGAAAAAGATATTTCTATCGCAGCCGCGCCTACAACCGCCGTGGTTATGGCCCTTGGAGCGAGCCGGTGAGTAGGGTGCAGTAGGAGATTTAAGATTTAGCCATCGGCTTTGGTTTAGCCGATGGCTTTTTTTCAAAATAAAACGTGTAGCCGTATAACTGGGATTTGGAAATCCCAGTTATCTTTTTAGGCGAGATGCGCTTCGCTAAAATCTCTGCCAGCGGGGTTAAATAAAAAAAAGAAAACTGCAAATAATGCTAAACATCACAATAGATACATGTGTTTGGTTGAAATTATTGTCCATAGATTTCAAAAATGAAGATAATTATTTTGAGGAAATTTGTTTTTGGATTGAAAACAATCACATCAAACATATTGTGCCGACAAATATTATTGACGAATGGAATAGACACAAAATCGCATATCAAAACGACATTGTGGTTTATTTCAAAAAGCTAGAGCTAGAGAGTATAAACCCATATAAACACAATGCTGAAATCGCATCAACTTATAATTCTGCTGCAATTGAGAGTAATGTGCAAAAAAGAATTGAAAGGATAGATGTTATTTTTTCAATTCATTCTGAAAAGGCACCTTATGATGATAATATTTTAATTGAAGCAGGGAAAAGAAATCTTAATAAGTCTGCTCCAAATCATTCCAAGGATAGTTTTAGAGACACAGTTAATGTAATAAGTCTAATCCACTATATAAAAAGTAAAGGATATGATAATTCAATTTTCACATCAATAAATTATAAAGACTTTTCTGTTGACAGTAATAAAAAATATGAATTGCACTCACATTTGAAGAACGACTTTGCATCAGTAAATCTTGATTATATCTTTTTTGATGAGAAAGAAAATTTCGGGAATTTGTTGTTCAATCAATTGCGAAATAAATATGGACTTATAAGTTTTCAAACTTATCTAAAAGACAAAAAGGATAAAGAAGAGGCACAGAAGCTATTAGCTCAAAAATCAATTGATACTACACAAATAGCAACCCCTGATGCAGATTACTTAGAAAATATCAAACATATTGATATGGTTCTTTCAAAAAAAGTTCCTACATCTTTTGAACTAGAGATGATAAAATCACTTATCGGAAGACACACCAGTTATAAACAATATTTCTTAAATAATCTCGGGAACAATGGCATGGTTTAATTTTCTTAAGGCAGAAGGTTTGTTTAATCCAGAAAAAAATCCAGAACCAATACAGGTTAAAGATGGTTTTCAAATCCCACATTGGGAGGTGTTAGGTTATTTGGTAAAGTTATCAATTCAAATTAGTAAGGGCAATGAAACAGAACTTATAGGTGAATTACTTGAGGTAATAAAGAATGTATCAGAACATCCAAAAGATAATAATAGAACATGGTATTTCTTCATTAATATCCTATCTAACATCCCTAATGAGAGAATCCCTATTGATATTCTGAATTTTATTCCCGTTTGGATGAGTGGAAAGTTTGATACTATGGTGCAGACTTCTGAATTGTGTGAAAAATTACTTCCCAAATTTTTAAATGACGCCCCAACTATAGAAGATATAAAGAAAGCAGAGTTAATTCTTCATTACCTTTTTCAAGTAGAAAAGTTAGAAGTCAATGATCGTATTTGGAGAGGTACAGGTGAAGGTTATCGTTCAAAATTATATTTATATTTCTTAACTCATAGTTTTACAGAAAAAGCACTTGTTCCTAAAATTGTTAGATATTGTTCATCAGATTTTATATTTGAGTTAGGTAGAACTATTAAATTTTTATTACTTGATTATCCTGATGGGATAAATTCTTTACTTAAAGATGGGGAGGGAGAATACGAAATAAAAATTAATATTGAAAAGGAAAATCTTATAATAAGATCAAGGTTGAAAGGCGATGAAATCACTAATGCAACTAAAACACTTATTAATTGGGAAGACAAAAATGAAACTGAATTGAAGCAAGAACTTATTTCAATTCTAACAGAATATGGTATAAACTATTTTCCAAAACAAAACGATGATGATATTTTTCAAAGATTGTATTATGCATTAAATACAGACCTCACTTCTGTTTTTGGGTTCAACAGTATAAAGAAGCTTAATGATGGATATAATAACAGAGAAAAAGTATTCAATGTTTTTGCTCTAATTTTCCGTGATTTACTCGTTGAAAAAGCAAAGCAAAATCCAGAAGAAACAATATTGTTACTAAGGACTTTTTGTAATGATAAAAAATACGGAATCCCATTTTACAAAAGAGTGGCATTATATGTAATATGCGAAAATTGGAATACTATCAAATCATTGTTTTGGGAATTGATAAAAGATAATGACGCATTATATTTATTTTCAAGTTATAAGTATCATAAAGAGCTTTATGATTTGCTAAGCAAAAACCAACTATTAATTTCAGAAGAAGAAAAGTATATTCTTCAAAATATAATAAATCAAGGAGAACAAAAGAAAGAATTAGAGCAGGATGAAAAGCATAAAGAGTACTGGCAACTACGTTGGTATGCAGCATTAAAAGATATTGAACCCTTTAAAGAGAAATATGATTCTCTTTCTCAATTACTAAACATAACCAATGAACATTATGAGAATTTAGGTGAGTTTAGAAGTAGATTGGGCTCAGTATCTCCAGTTTCAATAGACGATTTACTAAAAAAAAGCAATGTGAGTATTGCTGAATACATTAAGACATTCATACCTAAAACTGGTTGGGATGACCCAACTGCAGAAGGTTTGTCGAACATTTTCGGAACTGCCGTAAAAAAAGAACCTGAAAAGTTTGCAGAAGAAATAGAAGTTTATTTGGATATTCCATATATCTATTCTTATCGTATGCTATTCTCATTTGCTGAGGCTTGGAAGGAGAAAAGAAAATTTAATTTTGAAAATGTTCTAAAATATTGTCTAGAAACACTAAAAAGCAAAGAGTTTAATGAGGGAAAGCTCAAAGTAGAGAATGATAGACTAAAAGCAACTCCTGATTGGGTTGAAGGCTTTATAGCTTATCTATTGACAGTGGGGATGGAGAATGATGAAAATGCTTTTGGCATTGACTTACTTCCAATTGCAAAAGAAATTGTTATACTACTTGTTAATAAGATTGAAAGGGTGGATGATATTAACGTAACAAATATGGATTACTTAAGCTATTCGTTAAATTCATCAGCTGGAAAGTCTTTAAGAGCGTTACTAGATTACTCGCTATATAGAGCTAGAAATCTATTTAAATATGAGGAAAAAGAAAAGTGGGAACCTGAAATAAAAATCTTATTTGAAGAAACTATAAATAATGGAGTAATTGATAGTTATGTTTTAGAAGGAATGTATTTTGAACAGTTTTATTTTCTAGATAAGGATTGGATTACAGAGGAAGTAGAAAAGCATTATCATGCTGACGAGAGAGAATGGCTTGCGTTCATAGGAGGATTTTCTTTTTCAAACCCACTTTTCAATAAAGACATTTATACACTTTTTTATCCTCACTATGATAAAATAATAGTAAATAAAATCAATCTGAAAAGTGTTCATGAAAATGGACTAATAAAGCATTTGACAGCATTTTACTTCTGGAAATATGAAACACTTTCCTCTGAAAGCTTACTTCTAAAATTTATAACCAATTCGACTTCGGACGAAATTGGGGAGTTGATTAATTTTATATGGCGGCAAGAAAACTATCAAAAAAGTTTAACAGAAATAGAGCAAAAGGATTTTCAGCAGATGATATTAGAGTTATGGAATTATATTGCAGCAAAATATGAAAACTCATTAACTGAGGAAGGGCAAAAAATTTTATCTATGCTTTCTAATTGGATTGTATTTGCTCCTGAACTGAATGATACTTATACTAAACTCATCTTGAAATCATGTAAATACTCATTTAAAACACATTCAATACATGAGTTATTTGAAAATATAGTATCGATAAAAAGTAAAGGCAATCCGATTATTGCGGCGAAGGCAATAAGTGAAATATTGTTATCTACTAAATTTAATGAATACATTCATGGATTTGAACAAGACAATATTAAAGACTTAGTTTCATTTCTTTACCTACATAATCAAAAACAAGCAGCCGACAAGTTCTGTAATAAGATTTCTGTTGAACATCAGCAATACTTTTTGAGAGAAATTTATGAAGCGAATATAATATCAGCTAGTCTGTTTTAACTACCATTCTGGTGCAATCATGTCGCTCGTACCCTCCGCTAAGTTCTTCCCCGCTGGTGCGAGCATGCTGCTCGTACCCTTCGCTAAGTTCTTCGCTGCATTTCAAATTGAGTATATCTCAGTGTTGCTTATTATATCGATTATATTAGCGTGTTTGCAAATCCCATAAATCAATTTAAACGAGCTGTTTCAGCCAACAATATGAACAGCGAAATAATATTTAACAAGATCTCAGAATAAATGAAAAGTATTTTCACTCTATTACTTTTTTCTATAGGCTTATCAACCGTAGGAAATGGACAAAACAAAGAATTAACACTAGATTTTAGTATCGATAAAAATACACCCAAGAAGTATTCGCATGTTTATGCTATTGATAAAAGAATAATAAAAAAAACGTTGGGGTATGTTCAAACTGGTCCATTAAACAGAAATACCAATGTAATTTACAAGGGTGAATTAGTTGAAGACATGGCAAAGTTTTTCCAGTGTACGGATAAACCATGTATTGAAAACAAAAAGGAATTAGCCATCGTCTTAGACGAACTATATTTTGCCGAAGGGGTAAATCAACGTGATTTTGGAGATCTGTATCTTGGAATTAGATTTTTTGAAAAAGATAGTCTCGGCAATTTTTATGAAATCTTAAAAATTGCTTCCGTTTACACAGTTAATAATATTATTGATGTTACTACTAAACTATTACATTTATTAAGTAAACGGTTAACGGAAATTAATGCAGAATTAAATGTCCCTACTTCCATCATTTCAACTTATAACTTACAAAATAGACCACTTTATACACTTAAAGAACTTGAATCAATAGATAGTATTGAGAAATTAGCTATACCTATTTATCAAACTGAACATTTAAAGTCTGGTATTTTCAAAGATTTTGAGCATTTCAAGCGGAACGAACCAGAAAATGCGAATGTGGTTATTGAAAAAGTAGGAGATACATTATTGGATGCCTATGTATGGAATGAAGAAAAGAAGACCAAAGTGAAATGGAAAAAACTTCATTGCTATGCGCTCAGTGATGGCAAAACGTTGTTAAAAAATAATTATTATAATTTGCACGTCATGAATAAAATAGGTTCGGATTTTTATTATTTTGACAGCAATGTTACAGGCTACGACCCCACATGTTTCAATTTTGGTTATGTAATTACCAATAATCTTGGGATGCTTTTGTGGAGACTCAACTTATCAGATGGTCTGATTGGTTATAAAATTGATTATCGAAACGGAAAATGTGTGCCCTATCAATACTCTGAAAAATAATAATTTTTCCCACGCTGATGCGAATGTGTCGCTCGTACCCTCCGCTAAGTTCTTCGCTGTATTTCAAATAGAGCAATAGCCAGTTCGAAATGGTCATTAGCTTGTTTAGAAAATATCCAATTCAGAACTTTTTTCGTAGCTGGGTTAGCTTGCAGTACAATTTATCATCTTTGCTCCTTTATTGATAATATTGCTTTGTTTAGTTCGAAAAATATAGTGATCCATCAATTTTAAATAATCAGTCATGAAAAAAACAAAGACGCTTAGAGTAGCAAAATGTGCTTTTACAACTGTTTTACCCTTCGTATTTATTGCCCTATTGGGAAGATTCCAAGTACAAGCGCAAGGCAACTATTTCAATTATTGGGATTCCACCTTTGAAGTGAGAGAACTTGAATTAGGTGGGATAACTGGGGGCATATATTACGTAACCAACTATTTTGATGGGGACACTTTGATGAATGGGAAATATTATTACAAGCTAATGAAAGCCTCTTTTATGGATAACGGAGGTACCAAGCAATTTATTTCCTACAGGAGGGTGGGCTATAAAAGAGAATCGCCAAGTGGTTATTTTATCAGGTATTATACTGCGCTGCGTGAAGACACCATTTTTAATAATAATAAGGTAAAAACTGGCGCTATTGGAGATTGTGTATTTGATCCAGCCAATCCCTTTCAATGTTGCACTGCAACTTATAATGATACCATTCAGTTGGGAAATAGAAAATTAAAAAGATTGGGTGTTAGTCCACGTTTTTATCCTCAATATCTTCTGGAAGGGGTTGGCTCTACTGATTTCTTTTGTACGTTCGGTTCAGATATTCCCTACAGTCATTATGCATATGTAACAAAACAAAACCAAACCGCTATTCTTTCTAATACGCCCGCCTATAATTTTTTCTTACCGCCCATAAGGACAGCCAATTTCACCAATACTACTTTGCCATTAGAACTGCTCACATTTTCGGGGCAACAACTTGCAGAAACGGTTACACTACACTGGCAAACGAACAATGAAACGAATACACAACATTTTATGGTGGAAGCGAGCACGGAAGGTTTCAACTTTTTGCCATTAGGAACGGTGATGGCAAAAGAGAAAGGAAATGGTATTTATAGCTTTACAGCCAAAACAAATCAAGCATATTTCAGGCTAAAAATGACAGATAAAGATGGTCGTTTTGTTTACAGTCAAGTATTGAAGCTAGAGAAATCAGCACAGCATTTTAGTCTAGTACCCAATCCTGCAAAAGGAACCACCACCCTAGGCTTGCATGTAAAAGAAGCACAAACCATTTTCTTACAAATGGTAAATGCTAAAGGCCAAATTTGCAAAACCCAAAAGGAAAAGTTATTAAATGGCTACAATTCCGTTGTCATTGACCTAATTGGATTAGTAAGGGGTATTTATTGTGTGCAAATTCAAGGAATTGGTAATCGGATGTTGGTGGTAGAGTAGAGGGATATTTTAATATTACAATGTTTTTAAGGCGTAGGGATGCGACTTATTTCGAAAGGGAATCTCGCTTAAAACGTAATTGAGTTTTCTAAGTTCGATTTCCCTCATCAAGGGCACTAATTTTTTGCTTGTCCCTATCTTTTAGTATTTCACAATGATAAAATGCAATAAATTGAAAAAAAGCAAGCGATCTAGAATTGGACCATAGGGTATTTTTCAACTTGAGAAATGGTTCAGTTTTATTTTTAAAGCGAGGAAATAATACTGCATCGCTAAACAGAAGGAACATACTTGAACCATTGGTTTCAATAACGAATAACGGAAAAAAGGAACGCCAATGGATGGTTAGGGCTATTTTCGCCCGAGCTGTTTATCGAAAAGAATCCAGCAGAAAATATAGAACCATGAGTAGTAAAGGCAAAGTATTGGTGGCCATGAGCGGCGGTATTGACAGTACCGTTACCGCATTGATGTTGCACCACGAAGGCTATGAAGTAATAGGTATCACCATGAAAACATGGGATTATGCCACGAGTAAAACCAGCAGCAGGGAAACAGGTTGCTGCAATATTGATAGTTTTAACGATGCCCGGCAGGCGGCGGTGCAGCATGGATTTCCGCATTTTATATTGGACATCAGGGAAGAATTTGGTGGTTTTGTTATTGAAAATTTTGTAGAAGAATATCTGGCTGGGCGTACGCCCAACCCCTGTGTGATGTGTAATACACATATTAAATGGCGCGCATTACTTAAAAGAGCCAACGCACTTGGGTGCGATTGGATTGCCACTGGGCATTATGCGGAAGTGCGCCAGCATACCAATGGTAGATACGTAATCAGCAAAGGACTAGACGAAACAAAAGACCAGAGTTATGTATTGTGGGGGCTTGACCAAGAATTGCTCAGCCGTACGATTATGCCACTAGGAAAATACCAAAAAACGGCCATTAGACAAATGGCTCACGATATGGGATATCCCGAGTTGGCCAAAAAAAGTGAGAGTTACGAGATTTGTTTTGTACCTGATAATGATTACCGTGGTTTCCTCAAAAGAAGGGTAGAGGGGTTAGAAGAAAAAGTAAACGGCGGTTGGTTCAAAGACAAACATGGAAAGAAACTTGGACAGCACAAAGGCTATCCTTTTTATACGATTGGGCAACGCAAAGGGTTAGAAATTGCCCTTGGCAAACCCGCCTACGTAACCGCCATTGACCCTGACACCAATACGGTAGTACTAGGGGAGGAATCTGATTTGGCGCAGAATTATGTTCAAATAGGGAAGATAAATTGGATAAAATATAACGGCATTGATGACGGAATGGAAGCACTTACAAAGATTCGTTATAAGGATAAAGGCGCACTAAGCTCCTTGCACCAAACCCCTCAAGGCATAGAGGCACGTTTCTTTGAACACGTAAAAGGTATTGCCCCTGGACAAAGTGCCGTTTTTTACGAAGGCAACGATGTGATAGGTGGCGGCATCATTCAAAGTGGATTATTGCAATAAATAAAACAAAAGTTAATTGGTCAATTTATCTTGGTTAAAAAATAATGATAGCATGTTTAAAAAGATTCTTGTTTGTTTCCTCTTGTCTATAACGATATTGGCTTGTACCAAAAAAACAGAAACCTATCTTAACCCTACAGTTGCCGAGCTATATCCATTGGCAGTAGGTAAAGTATTCATTTATCGTATGGACAGCAGCGTATCTGATATATCTGGTTTTAAAACACGGTATTACCTTATAAAAGACAGCATTGAAAATACTTTTTTAGATCCGAATGGTAAAAAAGCCTTTAGAATTTATCGTTACATAACCGATACCCTAAATAAAGCTCCTTACCAGTTTTCAAATACCTTTTTTGCAGTAATCGACGACAAAAGGGTGGAGTATGTGGACAACAACAGACGTTTTATCACTTTAGCTAACCCCGTTTCCTACAATACCAGTTGGAAAGGAAATAGCTATTTAGATTCTGCTTCACTAAATATAACCTTAACCACAAGCAACCTCAATTATGATGGTTGGGATTACCAATACCGTAATCTTAACCAACCATTCACTGTAATAAAAGGGACTTTTGAAAACACGTATACGGTTTTGCAAAAGGCGGACAGTTCGGGGGTGTTTAATCCAAATAGTTTTTCACAAAAAACTTATTCAGCCGAAGTGTATGCCAAAGGGGTTGGTCTAATTTATAAAGAATTCATGGCTTACTTCTACAATAAATACGATGGAGTAGCTGGTAGTTACGATGATGGCAGTTTTGGTGTTAAGCTGAATTTAGTTGATTACAGATAGAACTGCATATCATCAATCAATGTGGCATCAAAAGCATTATTTTTTGTTTTAGATTCTAAGGATTATCAAGAATTTTAAAAGACTGAATTAGTCCAATTAAATGATGAATGATCATCGCCAGCCAAAATTTAGATGGCATTGTTACAAAGGGTTAAGCAGTATTAACAAAATTTTCTTGCTTTTTGATGGAGTGGATTTTAAACCTTTTTCAGTTGTTTAGCTTCTGAAGAATTCAGTTTTTATTATTGGTAAATAACATTTCTGCATAACCATTATTTCTTTGTTTTAGACTAATTTTTGACACCAGCATGAGGAAAATATCTATTCGGATAAGTTTTATACTAGTATTAGCCTTGCTATCCTGTTGGTTTGCGAATGCCAATCAAACCAGCATTAAAGCAGGTAATACCAGCATTGAAGCCAATGGATTTTTACAAAATGAAGGTGCTTTTTTATTAAGTTCAAATCATCATACACCATCAACTTCCAATATTTCCACAAAACAAAATAGCATTGACGCTTCACTTTGTGATAGCTTAGAGGACGATGATGATGACGATGATGACGATAAAGTAATAGCTCATTTCAAGAACAACATTAAACAAGGATTAAATTATTTATTAGGTTTTTATGCGCCTGCACTAGCTAGCAATACCACATCTAGCAATACCATTTTTAAAAGCAATTTTCATTATGCTTTCCAGAAGCAAGCAAAATATCTGGTTTTCTGCGTGTTTAGAATTTAATATCGTTGTTTCTTTTTCCCAATTAAAATGATTACAGATGCACCCTGTGTATGTGTAGGTCATTATATCTATTACCCTAATCTACAAGCTAGGGTGGGATACTACCCATGTGGACATTAATGCCCCATGTATCGTAAAGAATTCGACTGATAACAACATTTTATTCATCATAATACCATTGTTATGAACAAGATACTCCTGCAGCTAGGTTTTTTTGCCCTATTGTTTTTGGCGAGCTGCCAATCAAAAAAAGAAGAAATAAAAACAGAAGAAACAAAATTTGAAATTACCACTCCATTACAAATGGACACCGTGGCAGTGAAAACCTATGTATCCCAAATTAAGGCGATTAGGCACATAGAACTAAGAGCCCAAGAAAAAGGGTATTTAGAGAAAATTTATGTGGACGAAGGCCAATCAGTTAAAGCGGGGCAAATACTATTTCAAATTATGCCCAAATTGTATGAGGCCGAAAAGCAAAAGGCACAGGCTGAGGTAAAGTTTGCCGAAATAGAAGTGCAAAACAATAAAGCCTTGGTGGACAAGAACATCATATCTAAAACGGAATTGGCAATGGCCAATGCCAAGTTAGACAAAGCCAAAGCTGAATTGGCACTCTGCAATGTTCACTTACAGTTTACAGAAATAAGGGCGCCATTTGACGGTATAGTAGATCGTTTTCAAGTGAGGCTAGGTAGTTTGGTAGATGAAGGGGCTTTGCTCACTACACTATCAGACAATAGCAAAATGTGGGTCTATTTCAATGTGCCAGAAGCAGAATATCTGGATTATAAGGGCAAAATGGAGGTAAGCAAACCTCGGGTATCCTTAGAAATGGCCAATCATAAAATCTTCGAATACCCGGGAATTGTGGAAACTATCGAAGCAGATTTTGATAATGAAACAGGAAATATCCCTTTCCGTGCCACTTTCCCGAATAACAAGGGATTATTGCGTCATGGCGAAACGGGTAATTTACTCATGGAAGTACCCTTGAAAAATGCCTTATTGATTCCACAAAAAGCAACTTTTGAAGTATTAGATAAGAAATACGTGTTTGTGGTGGACAACGAAAACAAGGTAAAAACCCGCGAAATAACCATTGGTGCTGAATTAGAAGATATATATGTAGTGGCCAAGGGACTAGAAGCATCAGACAAAATCCTGTTAGAGGGGTTGAGGAAAGTGAAAGAGAACGATAAAATTACTTTCACAGTAAAAGAGCCCAAAGAGGTTATACACCACTTGAAAGTGGCAGCAGAATAATTTACTCATCCAAAAATTTAAGAACATGTTTAATAAATTCATTAAACGGCCAGTTCTTGCCATAGTGTTGTCTGTTGTCATCATTTTTATGGGGGTTCTGGCTATTAATACGCTTCCTGTTTCGCAGTTTCCATCTATAGCTCCGCCAATGGTGGTGGTTAATGTGGCTTATCCAGGTGCTAGTGCCAATGTATTGGTCAATTCTGTATTAATTCCAATGGAAAAAGCCATCAATGGTACACCAGGAATGAAGTACATGACTTCTGATGCCACGAGTGCTGGTGAAGCGACTATACAAATAGTGTTTGATTTGGGCACTGACCCCAATCAGGCCATGGTGAGTGTAAAAACTCGTATTGAGCAGGTGATCAACCGTTTGCCAGAGTTGGTGCAGCGTGAAGGCTTAGTGGTAAACTACACCTCACCCAACATGTTGATGTACGTGAATCTATACAGTAAAGACCCCAAGGCAGATGAAAAGTTCTTGTACAATTTCGCTGGGGTAAACCTTATACCAGAAATCAGCCGGTTGAATGGGGTTGGTAGTGCCAAAATATTGGGTAGTCGTCAATATGCCATGCGTATATGGCTCAACCCCGACAGAATGCGCGCCTACAATGTTTCCACAGAAGAAGTGATGGACGCATTAGGTCATCAAAGTGTTATCGGTTCACCAGGCAGGATTGGACAGGCAACTGGTAAACGCTCTCAATCTTTGGAATATGTATTGACCTACAAAGGCAGGTACAATACCACCGAAGAATACGAAAACGTAATTATTCGAGCCAATTCAAGTGGAGAAATTTTACACCTAAAAGACATTGCCAAAGTGGAATTGGGAAGTGAATTCTTTGATATATATTCCAACATGGATGGTCATCCCTCTGCTGCAATAACCCTAAAGCAAACCTATGGTAGTAATGCAAGCGATGTAATCAAGGCTGTAAAAGCAAAATTGGAAGAAATTAAAGCCAGTTCTTTCCCTCCAGGAATGGATTACCAAATTAGTTATGATGTTTCTAGTTTTCTAGATGCCTCTATAGAAAAAGTTATCCATACTTTGGGTGAAGCTTTTGTTTTAGTGGCATTAGTAGTATTTGTTTTTTTAGGCGATTGGCGTTCAACACTTATACCTATTATAGCTGTACCTGTTTCATTAATCGGGGCATTCATATTTATGCAGATATTTGGGTTAACAATCAACCTGATTACGCTTTTTGCTTTGGTGTTGGCGATCGGTATAGTTGTGGATGATGCGATTGTTGTAGTAGAAGCCGTACACGCTAAAATGGCTGAGGAACATTTGTCGCCATATAAAGCAGTAAAAAAAGTGTTGAGTGAAATTAGTGGTGCCATTATTGCCATCACATTGTTAATGACAGCCGTGTTTGTACCAGTTGCGTTTATGTCTGGTCCTGTAGGTGTATTTTATAGACAGTTTTCAATAACGATGGCAACATCTATAGTAATTTCTGCCTTTGTTGCCCTAACACTTACCCCAGTACTATGTGCGATGATTCTAAAAAATAATCATGGACAGCTTCAACGAAAAACACCCATCAATTACCTACTAAATGGATTCAATAAATGGTTTGATGGTGCAACGAATAGCTATGTTAAACTACTTCGATTTATTGTTCACCGAAGAGTAATCACTTTTGGTATATTAATCGCTTTTTGTGTGGGTATTTATTTTATTTCTGAAAAATTACCCTCTGGCTTCATACCCAATGAAGACCAAGGGATGATTTATGCCATCATCCAAACTCCGCCAGGTTCTACCCTAGAACGCACCAACGACATAGCTCGTGATCTGCAAAAAATAGCCAAGAAAGTAGATGGTGTGGAGTCGGTGTCTTCTTTGGCAGGGTATGAGGTATTAACTGAGGGTCGAGGTTCTAATGCGGGTACTTGTATCATCAACCTAAAAGACTGGGGAGCGAGGAAGCATTCCGCCGTAGAAATCATCGAAGAATTAGAAGAAAAAGCCAAAGAAATACCCGGTGCAACCGTTGAATTTTTTCAACCACCTGCTGTTCCTGGTTATGGTGCTGCCGGCGGTTTCTCCTTGCGGTTATTGGACAAAACCAATACCGACGACTACAAGGCATTTGAAAAGGTGAATGATGAATTCATGGCTGCTTTGAAAAAACGAAAAGAACTTACCGGGTTGTTCACCTTCTTTGCCGCTAACTATCCCCAGTATGAATTGGAGATTGACAACCAAGCCGCTATGCAAAAAGGCGTAACCATTGGTAAAGCCCTCGATAACCTCAATATTTTAATTGGTAGTACCTATGAATTGGGCTTCATCCGTTTTGGTAATTTCTTCAAAGTGTATGTACAAGCTGCTCCCGAATATCGACAACTGCCCGATGATGTACTAAAACTGTACGTAAAAAACAATCGGGATGAAATGGTGCCTTACTCAGCTTTTATGAAACTGAAGAAGAGTCAAGGTTTGAACGAGATTACGCGATATAACATGTACACTTCTTCTGCCATCAATGGTGCACCTGCTTCAGGATTTAGTAGTGGTGAAGCCATCAAAGCCATTCAAGAAGTGGCCAAAACACTACCCCGTGGTTATGGCATTGACTGGCTAGGACTTTCTAAAGACGAAGTTGCCCGGGGCAATGAAGCAATTTATATTTTCTTAATTGTTTTGGCTTTCGTGTTCATGGTGCTTGCTGCGCAATACGAAAGTTTCATCATCCCTTGGGCGGTTATTCTGTCCTTACCAGTAGCCGTTTTTGGTGCATTTACTTTACTCAAATTGATGGGCTTGTCCAATGACATTTATGCACAGGTAGGCTTGGTAATGTTAGTAGGTCTGCTTGGAAAAAACGCCGTTTTGATTGTAGAATTTGCGGTACAGAAAAACCAAGAGGGTATGACTATTTTGGAGGCAGCCATCGAAGGGGCAAAAGTGCGTTTCCGTCCTATCTTGATGACTTCCTTTGCCTTCATTGCTGGTTTGATTCCATTATTGTTTGCCACAGGGCCAGGTGCCATCGGCAATAGAACCATTGGTGCTTCTTCTGCCGGAGGGATGCTTTTAGGAACGGTCTTCGGTGTAATCATTGTACCGGGTTTATACTATGTATTTGCCAAATTAGCCGAAGGTCGCCATTTGATTCGTGATGAAGACGAAGTGCCGTTAACAGAGGATATGGTACATACCAAACGTGAGAAAAAGAAATTCAAATTGCAGCTAAAGATGTTCAAACAAAAAGTTGCAGAAAATCAATCATTCACCAATAAACCAACAGAAAATGATGAAAACAATCAGCTCTAAATGGGTACAGTATATTATTTGCCTATACCTATTGGTAATGGTATTCTCTTGTAAAGTTCCAGTCATCATCAGTAAACAGGAGAATAAAAATATTCCAATCAATAAAAGCAGTTGGCAAGATGCAGAGAATGTGGCCAACAGTAAATGGAAGGATTATTTTACCGATGATTACCTCAAAGCTTTAATAGATACTGCTTTAAAAAATAATCAGGAATTGGCCATAACGCTCCAGGAGATAGCCATAACCCGAAATGAAGTGGAAGCCAGAAAAGGGGAATACAAACCCTTTGTAGGCTATCGAGGAGGAATGGGTGTGGACAAAGTGGCTCGGTACACCAATATTGGTGCAATGGAAGCCAACACCGAAATAAAACCCGAAAAAGAAATGCCAGAACCGCTTTTCGATTTTAAAGGAGCGGCCACAGCTTCTTGGGAATTGGATATTTGGCACAAGCTACACAATGCCACCAAGGCATCTATTTCGCGATATGTAGCCACGGTGGAGGGTAGGAATTTTGTGATTACCAACCTAATAGCAGAAATTGCCAATTCGTATTATGAGCTAATTGCGTTGGATAACCAATTGGATATTGTAAGGAAGAATATTGCGTTGCAATCCAAAGCTTTAGAACTGGTGCGTGTACAGAAAGAAGCAGCGATGGTAACCGAACTTGCGGTGAAAAAATTTGAAGCCGAATTGCTTAATACCCAGAGTCTCCAATTCAATATTTTACAGAAAATAACGGAAACTGAAAATGCCATTAATTTTCTGTTGGGGCGGTATCCACAATCCATTCAGCGGAGTGATGTGTTGTTTAACAGTCAGGATTTGCCAATAGTACATGCCGGTTTACCATCGGAATTACTGGCTAATAGGCCCGACATAAGGCAGGCAGAACAACTATTGGCGGCTAATAAAATGGACATTCAAGTAGCAAGAGCGCAATTTTATCCCTCTCTTGGAATTTCAGCTAGTTTAGGATTACAAGCATTTAATCCTACTTATTTATTGAAGTTGCCCGAATCCATTCTTGGAAGTTTTGCGGGAGATCTTGCAGGGCCGTTGATTAATAAAAATGCCATTAAAGCTGCTTATTTCAATGCCAATGCGAAGCAAATTCAAGCTGCCTATAATTATGAGCGAACTATTTTGAACGCTTACATTGAGGTAGCCAACCAATTATCAAAAATTGGAAATTTGAAAAAAAGCTACGACTTTAAACAAAAAGAAGTGGACGCTTTGGTACAATCCATTGACATTTCTAATCTGTTGTTTAAATCTGCCAAAGCAGACTATATGGAGGTTTTACACACCCAAAGGGATGCACTGGAATCTAAATTTGAGTTAATCGAAACAAAGAAAATGCGCATGAATGCTTTTGTGGATACCTACCGCGCCCTAGGCGGTGGATGGAAGTAAAGCAAGACATTGGAATTATTAACTCTTATAAAAATACCGAATGGAGTAGCTTCCATTCGGTATTTTTATTTGGTATGGTAAGTAAACAAAAGAATTTTTAGAGTGAAGATTATGGATTGTGCTTTATTGCACGTTTAACTGAATGCTTGAGGAGTTTATGGGAAAAATATTTTTCTCCCTTCTAATTTGTACCCTACCCAAACCTCTGTATTAAGTCAAGAGTCAAATGTCATTTCCGAGTGTCAAATGCCATTCTCGAGTGTCAAATGTCATTTTCGAGTGTCAAATGCCATTTCCGGGTGTCAAATGCCATTTTCGAGTGCAAAATGTCATTTTCGAGTGTCAAAAGTCATTTCCGAGTGTCAAATGCCATTTTCGAGTGCAAAATGTCATTTTCGAGTGCAAAATGTCATTTTCGAGTGCAAAATGTCATTTTCGAGTGTAAAATGTCATTTCCGAGTGTCAAAAGTCATTTCCGAGTGTAAAATGTCGTCCTTCAAGTGTAAAATGTCGTCTTTCAAGTGTAAAATGTCGTCTTTCAAGTGCACAATGTCGTCTTTCATGTGCAAAATGTCATCTTTAATGTGTCAAATGTCATCTTTCATGTGCGAAATGTGATTTTCGAGTGTCAAATATCATTTTCGGGTGTCAAATGCCATTTTCGAGTGTCAAAAGTCATTTCCAAGTGTCAAATGCCATTTTCGGGTGTCAAATGCCATTTTCGGGTGTCAAATGCCATTTTCGAGTGTCAAATGCCATTTTCGAGTGTCAAAAGTCATTTCTGAGTGTCGAATGTCATTTCTGAGTGTCAAATGTCTTATCTACACTTAATTTATTCTCCACCTAGGTTGCGTCTCCAAAATTTGATGATAAACAGGGCAATCCTCCGAATGTGCTCCTGGTAAATAGCCAATACTCATCAAAAATTCATTTACAATTTCACCACCTGTAAATCGAAATGTTTGTTTAAACAATTTTACCCAACCTGCCTTGTCTTTAGGATGGTGGTGCGCCAGCCATTGTTGAAAAGAACCATGTTCTGCTTGTAGCAATACGATTGTCTTAGCATTTTCTATGGCTGCATTTATTTTCAATCGGTTGCGGATAATACCCGAATCATTCAACAACCTTTCTCTATCTTTTTCGGAAAAAGAAGCCACTGTTTTAATATCAAAACCACCATAAGCCAATCTAAATGCATCTTCCTTTTTAAGAATAGTTTCCCAGCTAAGCCCCGCTTGGTTAATCTCCATTATGAGTCTGCCAAACAATTCATTGTCATCATGAATCGGGAAACCATAATGGTTGTCATGGTAGTTTTTGTGTAACAAATAGCGTGCTTCTGGTTCAAGCGTTGGTATTACCTTACAATAAGACATCTTATACTCTAGTTTTTTGCGAACAATAATAAGCCTTGATTGACTTTTTTTAGTACGAATGCTTTTTTTAAAGTTCCATCCAATTACACAAGAATGGATTTTAAACCGTTGAAAGTCTCCAACCGCACAGCAGAATTGAACCTTGATTGCGCACATCTTAATTTGAGAAACTAATAACCACCTCAAAGAATGACACCAACAAAAAGCAATACCCCAACAATCATTTGCTAATTGGTCTTTTTTCATTTTGAGATTACTATTGTAATTGTAGAGGGGTTTTACGTTAATATTGTAATCATTGAAAAAAATAAATAGTAAACGAAAATTAATCAAAAGGATTTGGAAAAGGATCAAAACGAATTGTTTAGGCAGGAGAACTATAGACCATTAGAGCAATGCATGGGGTTGTCCCCAATTCAAATGAATGCCTTACTCTACAAGCCATTCACTGAAGTTTCTCCCGTGCAATTGCGTCACGACACGGAGGATGCCAGCCTTGACCAAATTCCATTATTTGGTATTGCGGAAGCATTACTACATATCATCAAGAACGCAGGCGAACTTAAACTTACAGCCACGGATGCTTTGCCCAAAAAAGTAGTGTTAGAGCTTTACGAAAAAAAGTTGATTTCGGAGTTTCACCTAGATAGTGGGATGTACAAACTTTCTAAGGAGTCTGACAGCCACACCGTTACGGCTGCGAGGTATGGCGTAGAGTATGGTCGATTGGCGAGAAAGGCAAATGGAAAATTTATGCTGCAAAAAGCCACTATTCAATTGCTAGAAAAAGGAGATCGGATTGCCCTATTCAAGCAATTCTTGCTAGGATTTTCCGACAAATATCTTTGGGCTTCACCAGATGGCTTTGTCAACCAAAATTTCGGTCAGTATGGATGGGCATACTCCCTATATATGCTGCTTAAATGTGGAAAGGAACAAACCAATGTGCAATTTTATGTAGATAAATATTTGCTTGCTTTTCCTGGGCTTTACAATGAGTTTCTTCAAGAGTCTGATTTTCGGAGAAAAGATTTATTAAGTTGTTATGCCCTCCGAACTTTTAAAAGAAATTTTGCTTGGTTAGGGTTGGTGAATGTATTGGAGGAGAAAACTTCCATTTTGGAAGAGCCACGATATAATTTTCAATACACTGGATTGGCAGATCAATTATTTACGATTGCTAATTGAGAAATTGCAGAAGAGGGTGGGCGGTAGTACAATTTGTATCACTTTTTATAGCCATTGTAGGATACAAAACCCTATAATAGTTGTTTCTACTTTATAACTTCTTTACGAAAAAGTCGGATTCTAGATACTCGGTGGGGTAATTCCACTCTCGAGGGGTGGCGGAACGACGGGGTGGTAATTTCGCCCAAGTTGTACAACTAGGAAACATTGGCCCCCCCAATCTCTTACTCAGTTTGCGAGAAAATCAATACAAGTAGGCCCTTCATCGAATTCCATTATCTATTAAGTGCCACAAAAAGTGGCATACGCTTCATTCTCGGTTATACTTGGTGGATTCTGTAGCCAATTATATTGTTCACTATGCTGGTACGGATCTTTCAAGGCTGTCAAAAGTTGATTAAACAAGCTAAAATCTCTTTCACCGCAAACACTGTCTAAAGCCGCTTCCACTTGATGATTCCTTGCAATCCAATTCGGATTATTTGCCTGCATCACTTGAGCGGCTGCTTCCTCGTTTATTTGATTAGCAGCCAACAATTGTTCACGTTGTAGCAGCCATTGCTTAAAATCTGGTGTTTGGTAAATAGGTAAGTTCGCTAATGGCATATTTGCAATAGCTAGAAAAGTATTTGTATAATCTACTTGATGGTTTTGCATCCATTTCAATAAATCCACCACCAACTTTTTTAGTTCCGCTTCATCAGCGAAATGGGAAAATCCAATTTTTTTTCCCATCATAGCTAACCATTTTGCTTGATAAATAGGTTTATAGTTATTTAAAACACTTTTGGCTAGTTCAACCGCTGCTTCTTGGTTCTCATTTATCAACGGCAACAATGCCCCAGCTAAGCAACCTAAGTTCCATTGCAATATCATGGGTTGGTTGGCATAAGCATATCGACCCTGTTGGTCAATGGAACTAAACACTGTTTGCGGATGATATTGGTTCATAAAAGCGCAAGGGCCATAATCGAAAGTTTCGCCCGCAATAGAGGTATTGTCAGTATTCATTACCCCATGAATAAACCCCACTCGCATCCAATGAACAACGAGGTCAATTTGTTGATGCATTACTGCTTCTAGCAAGGCCAATGCTTGGTTAGGTTCCTGAAGCAATGTTGGGTTATGCCTTTTTATGGTGTAATTAGTAAACTCCTGTAGGGTTGAGGTATCTTCAAAATGTCGGATATACTCAAAAGTACCCACCCTTATGTGGCTGGCAGCAATACGGGTAAGCACCGCTCCTTCATGAATTTGTTCCCGATACACGCTTTCCCCTGTGGTTACCACTGCTAAACTGCGCGAGCTGGGTATCCCAAGCCCATGCATGGCTTCACTAATTAAGTATTCCCGAAACATAGCACGCAAAGTAGCTCTACCATCGCCCCTGCGGGAGTAAGGCGTTGGGCCTGCTCCTTTTAATTGTACATCTAGTCTAGTGTCATTCGGGGTAAGATGTTCCCCTAATAAAATAGCACGCCCATCGCCCAACATGGTAAAGTGTCCAAACTGATGTCCTGCATAAGCCTGTGCTATAGGGAATGCCCCCGCTACCACGGTATTGCCCGACAACTGTTTGGCTATTTCTGAGGTTTCGGAAACATCAAAATGAATTCCCATAGTTGCCGCCAAACTCTGGTTAAACAGCAAGAGTTCTGGCTGTGCAACGGGCGTTGGTAGCGTAGGAGTAAACAATGAATCGGACAAACTGGCGTAACTATGTTGAAATTGAAAATTCATGTAGGGGCTGTTTTAGGGAAATAATGACGCACAAAATGGATTGAATCATAAGGCTCTGATTGGAAAATGTTTTATTAATTCAGCATTTCAAACCAGTAATTTTTTAGAAACCATCGTCCCTCAATCAATCGATTTGGTAACTCATGCCACCATCTTTCTCATCTTTAAGATGTACACCCAAAGTGGCCAATTCCTTGCGGATGGTATCGCTGGTTAAGAAATCCTTTTTGGCTTTAGCCTCTTTTCTTAATTTCATCAATAGTTGCAGTACGCCATCAAGTTTATCTCCCCCTTCTTTTTCCTGTTTCAAACCAAAAATTTCTTCAATAAAGCATTGCATGTCCGACTTTAATCGCGCTAGGGTAGTGGGTTTTAGGGCATGGATGGATAGATGCTTATCCTTAATGCCATTGATGATCGGGGCCAATTCAAACATATTGGCCAATACCTTGGCCGTGTTAAAATCGTCGTCCATAAACTCAGTAAATTCATCCAAGAAGGCATTCACTTTAGCGTCTAAATTGTCAACATCGGTTTGGGCGCTGTCCGCAGCATTGGGTTCAAACGAATCATGCGTTAGATTTAATAACACTTGATACGCCTCCCACAAACGCTTAAAGGCTTTTTCTGCGCCTTTAAGTGCCTCATTGCCAAAGTCTAACGTACTGCGGTAGTGGCTTTGCAAAATGAAAAACCGGATGGTCATAGGGTGATAAGGCTGCTCCAGTAAAGGATGGTTGCCAGAGAATAATTCGCTCAATTTAATCACGTTGTTATAGCTCTTGCCCATTTTGCGACCATTGATGGTGATCATGTTGTTATGAATCCAATACTTAGCCATCGTAACATGGCTGCACACCGCACTCTGGGCTATTTCGCACTCATGATGCGGAAATTGCAAGTCCATCCCGCCGCCATGTATGTCAAATTGGTTACCCAAATATTTATTACTCATTGCACTGCACTCAATATGCCACCCTGGAAAACCCTCTCCCCAAGGGCTTGGCCAACGCATAATATGCTCTGGCGGTGCATTTTTCCACAAGGCAAAATCCGATTTGTTGCGCTTTTCCTCTTGATTATCCAGTTCCCGAGTAGTATCAAGTTGGTCGTCCAGATTTCTTCCGCTAAGCATACCATAAGGCATTCCTTTTGGGGCAAATGCGTGATGGTATTTTTCCACATCAAAATACACCGATCCATTGGCCACATAAGCAAAACCCGCAGCAATAATCTTTTCAATCATCACAATTTGTTCCACAATATGCCCCGTAGCGGTTGGCTCAATACTAGGCGGGATGGTATTAAAAGCATCCATAGCCCAATGAAACAGGTTGGTATATTTCTGAACCAGTTCCATCGGTTCCAATCTTTCAAGCAACGCTTTTTGACTGATTTTATCCTCAGCCTCCCGCCCTTCTTCTTCAAAATGCCCCGCATCGGTAATGTTGCGCACATAGCGCACTTTATAGCCCAAATGTTTTAGGTAGCGGTGCACAATATCAAAGGTTACGTATGGCCTCGCATGACCCAAATGGCTCTCCCCACTTACCGTAGGGCCGCACACATACATGCCCACATGGCCTTCCGTGATAGGGGTAAATATTTCTTTACTTCTAGATAACGTGTTGTAAACTTTTAATGGCATAATAGGGTAAAATGATAATCAAAAATAAGGTTGATAAACATTGATAGGAGAGAAGCTGGCTCTTTTGATGATAACCTTTATAGAGTATCAAACCCTATAAATATTTGCGAACGAGCAAAACCTCTTGTATATCCCATCCCTCCCCGTCAAAAAATTCCAATTCCCTCTCCCTCGGAGAGGGGTTGGGGTGAGGTTTAAAAGAAAGTTCCATATAACCTCCAATAATTAAGCGATTAATGAACAGCAATCCCCATATTGTAAAATAGAAACGCCCACTTATCCGTCACACCCTCAATCAATTGTTGAGTACTCATGCCAGCCCCATGACCAGCTTGGGTTTCAATTCTAATCAGTACAGGGTTTACACCTTCATGGGTAGCTTGTAGTGTAGCAGCAAACTTAAACGAATGCGCAGGCACCACTCTGTCGTCATGATCAGCCGTGGTAACCATCGTGGCAGGATAATGCGTGCCTTTTCGAAGGTTGTGAAGCGGTGAATATCCCTTTAGATACGTAAACATTTCTTTGCTATCCTCTGCCGTGCCATAATCATAGGCCCAACCAGCCCCCGCCGTAAACTTGTGATAACGTAGCATATCCAGCACTCCAACAGCCGGAAAAGCCACCTTACACAAATCGGGGCGTTGCGTCATGGTAGCGCCCACCAGTAAACCCCCGTTGGATCCACCAGAAATGGCCAAATATTCCGTAGAAGTATAGTGTTGCGCTTTTAGGTATTCTGCTGCCGCAATAAAATCGTCAAACACATTTTGTTTCTTGGTTTTTATACCCGCATCGTGCCAGTTTTTGCCGTATTCACCACCACCTCTTAGGTTGGGCACGGCATAGATGCCCCCATTTTCTAGTAAAACAATATTAGCCGTGCTAAATGCTGGCGTCAAATTAATGTTGAAACCACCGTACCCATACAGCACCGTTGGGTTTTTACCATTCAACACCAATCCTTTTTTATACGTAATAATCATCGGCACTTTTGTGCCATCTTTAGAAGTGTAGAACACCTGTTTAGACGCATAATCTGCAGGATTAAACTGCACCTTTGGTTGCTTAAAGATGGTTGCAGTGCCATGTAGTAAATCATACTTGAAAATAGTAGATGGATAGATATAAGAGGTAAAGCTGAAATACACTTCTTTTGCCGTTGCTTTTCCACTAAACCCAGAAGCAGTACCCACCCCAGGTAGCTCCACCGTTCTCACTTTTTGCCCCTTAAAATCATACTGCAACACCTGCGATACGGCATCTTTTAAATAGCTACAAAACAAATAACCACCCGCCGTTGTCGCGTTCAATACTTGTTGTGTTTCGGCAATTACATCCGTCCAATGTTCCGGTGTAGGGTTGTTAATTGGCGCTTTCACCACCCGATTATTGGGCGCATTCCAATCCGTTTCAATGTAAAAATATTGGTCATCCGCATGAAGTACATTGCTGTTAGAAAGCATATTGCTCACCAAGGGAACAATAGGGGCATTGGGCTTTGCCAAGCTTTGTACATATAATTCATTACCCGAAGTAGCGTTAGCAGCCGTAATTACCAACCATTGTTCGTTTTCAGTAAGGCTCGCGCCAATGTATCGGCGGGGTTGAGCAGCACCACCAAAAATTAATACATCATCACTTTGCTTGGTACCTAGTTGGTGATAATACAATTTGTGTTCCTGAGTCTTGCCCGATAATTGGCTGCCATCTTTGGGTTTGTCGTAGCTGCTATAATAAAAACCATCGTTTCCCTTCCAGGCAATATCACTGAATTTAATATCAAAAAGGGTATCCCCAATAGTCTGTTTGGTGCTAGTATTCACAACAATAATCTTTCGCCAGTCCGACCCACCCTCCGATATTTGGTACGCAGCCAACGACCCATCTTTGGTAAAGTTGAGACCAGCCAACGAAGTAGTACCCTTAGCCGAAAAAGTATTAGGATCCAAGAAAACCTCTGGCGTATCATCCCCCTTTTGGCGATACACCACAGACTGATTTTGCAAACCAGAATTACGAGAATAATAGGTATAGTCACCCTCCTTAGCAGGTGCAGAAAAGCGTTCGTAGTTCCACAACGATTGTAATCGCTTTCTAATAATATCTCTAAAAGGAATCTGCGACAAATACTGTTGGGTCACCGCATTTTGCGCCTTCACCCAAGCTTTTGTAGCTGCAGAAGTATCGTTTTCCAGCCATCGGTAAGGGTCCGAAACAGGTGTACCAAAATACGTATCCACAACAGTTTCGTCTTTTTGGGTAGGGGGATAATGTAAACTCATAGCTCTCTGATTCTTTTGCGCATATAAGGTGTATGAACTCGACAGTAGTACGTTAACCACCATCAATAGGAGTAATACGCGTTTCATTTTTACTTTATTTGTGAAAGCCTAAAGTAATAGGAAAAGATTATCCCACAAGAATTTAAGTTTTCAGATAGCCCATTTGCAAACAATAAAAGGGATGAATTAGCACAACAATATTGGACAGCCCCCGATAACTAAACACCCAACCATCCAAATTAAATCCAAAACACGTAGGGGCGGTGCCTTGCGCCCGCCCCTACCACGAATATCATTCGCATTACCTAATGTCTTTAGTAAGAAGCCTAATCATCCGCTTTGTGTAAACTATCAAATGAAATCTACCAATTGTAAAAGCCTCAAAAGTGTTGAATATAAATAGCCTAAGGTATACAGCGGAATAGGTAAAGGTAAAAATGACCCTATTCGGGGGAAATAGGTATAGCTCCGGATGTGTAGATACCCTATTAGTTTGGCGAGTGGTTAGAGTGAGCATTAACTAATAACCGCGAAAAACGTTTAAGTACCCATTTAAGCATTAATTGATGGGATACACCAGCGCTAATTATTGATTCCCTTTAAGCTTCGCAAATGGAAATCAAGTAATCAATATAGAATAACGCTTTTTGCCTTAGGTGTTTTGCATAAAAAAACAGTCAGGTTTATACAACCTGACTGTTTAAACTATATTATCTTTAAAAAAAGCTGACTGATTAGGGATTAACAGCAAAGGGTTTATTTAGTCTTAGGTGTTCTCTTAGGGGAAGAACTAGTACTAATTACCACACGAAAACCATAAATACCCAATGAATCTTCTACATTTTTAAATTTAGCCAACAATCTTTTCTTGATTAAATCCAACATATAATACAGCGTATTTTGGGTGGAAATGGTTTGACCAGCTTCAATGCCCAATATCTGTTTCGCCTCCTGCATTTTTTTCTCTGCTTGTTTATGGAGCAACTCTGCGTCATCTCGCAATTTTTTAGCAGCGGCTAACTTATTTTCAAATTCTCCCATGTTCACATCCCCTGTTGCCAAAGGGCCAGTGGCTACTTCAAGCTAGTGTTGTTCAACTATTTTTTCCAAAAGGGTTATGTACTTGTCTGGGGAACCTACCGGAATAGTTATTCTAACCGTTCTACTTGTCATTTTTAATTTTTTTTATTGTTAATGATCAATTACAGGTGTAAAATAATAGCAGAATTCAAATACGGAAAAATAGTTTTTGTGATTTTCTGCCAAAAAGAGCCCTTTATTTATTTCGAGAATGGCAATTAATCAAAAAATAAGTAATTTGCTCAATTATGGGATGCAGTTTTCATGCGTTTATCAAAGTAATGCATTTGACATAAGTTTGTAATCAAGGAGATATTCGATCGCAACAATTTAAGAAAAACTTCACCCAAACTAGCAGCAAATAACGTGTAATTTCCAAACTTTCATGTGTAATTTCCAAACTTTCATGTGTAAGTTCCAAACTTTCATGTGAAAGTCTCACACTTTAATGTGAAAGTCTCACACTTTCATGTGAAAGTCTCATACTTTCATGTGTAAGTCTCATACTTTCATGTGAAAGTCTCACACTTTCATGTGAAAGTCTCATACTTTCATGTGAAAGTCTCACACTTTCATGTGAAAGTCTCATACTTTCAGGTGAAAGTCTCAAACTTTCATGTGTAAGTTTCAAACTTTCATGTAAAAGTCCCGAACTTTCATGTGTAAGTTTCAAACTTTCATGTAAAAGTCTCGAACTTTCATGTGTAAGTTTCGAACTTTCATCTCAAACTTTCAAGCTTTTACAAAGATTTTAGTTACTCTTTTATGTACATGCCACTGGAGATTAGACGGATGTAAATTTAGGCGAAACTTTAATTTATTTGCGCTGATACAAAGTTGATGAATATTATTTTGATGTAGGTAACTGGTTTGTACTAATTTAGTTTGATTCCACTAATTTGGAATCTACGAAAAGGTATATAATGGTTAATGCACTTGCGTTTATTTATAAAACCTCTTGATTTTCAAGGGCTTATAAGAAATAGCGAAAGTTTGGAAAACTTTAGGTATCTCGTTCATTTATGAGTTAGCAGCAAGCATTTGACGACATCGCTATAAAGAAACAATATGACTAAAAATATAATAACATTTTTCCTTGGACTTTTATTTGTTTCGTGTAGTGAGACACCAATCGATAAAGATTACTATCCTAAAGACACTACCGTTTCAGGAACTAACGGCACACCGAAAGATTCGCTTTCATTCTATTACCCAACGACAATTCAAAAAGACACTCAAATATTCAAGACCGATATCGACACGTTTATGCTGAATTGGTTTTCGAGTACTTTGTATTTTGCTCAAGAACCAATTTTATACAATTATTATTTGGGACACGACATTTACAGATTTTTATGGCTTCGTTCATTTCACAGACCTGTTGTTTTTTCTCTACATAAATACGGAGACAAAGTTTGGCTCACAACAAAGGAACTGGACAGACAACCGAATTTTATGAAAATTACTTATGTAAAGTTTATTCTTCCTATAATCCTTCCAAATGGGGAAATTGACACGACAGAATCAAAAAGAAACGATGAATTACCCGTTGACTCAGTTTCAAAAGCAGACAGAAAGGCTACAATAGTTTTAAATGAGACGAAACAACTATCGGAAACAGAATGGAAAGAATTTGAAAAAATTATAACTGATTGTTCTTTCTGGATCTCTAAACCTTGTGTTGAAAGCTTTGGGCTTGATGGTTCAAGATGGATAATAGAGGGACATTTGAAAAGCAAATATTGGTTTGTAAATAAATGGAGTCCCAATGATAACTTTAGGAAAGCAGGAGAATATTTAATTGACAAGAGCGGACTTAAAGAAGAGGTTTATTAGAATGACAAATACACAATATGGAAATATGCCAGCAACTAACAGGCGTTTGGCAAAAAAACGAGTTCAGTGCTTAAATGAAGCTTTGTACTTCGTTTCAAGTTCAGTGCTGCCAGGCAGTTTAGTGCTTCGAAATCCGCTTTTTCTCCGCTGGCGCACGTCAATTTAACTCGCTGCTCCCGCACGCGTGCCGCGTGTGGCTTCGCTAAGATGATACCCTAACAAGAAAAAAAGCGAGATTACATACACAACTAAAGAGCAACTTATACAATTGTTACCCTCAGCTTAAAAGGATAGATACAGTTCATTTCAAAATACTAGTAAGTTTGTAACACAAGAACTAGAAAAGAAATGAAGTATTTTATCATTGTTACATGGGTGATGATTTTATGCAGTTGCCAGAACGAAGCCAACAAAAAAGACGATCGCAAAAACGAGCATCAAGTAACAACCTCCTGCTATGTATCAGCTTTTAATCAAGATACCGTATGGCTGCAACTGAAAGACAGCAACAATGTGCTAACAGGCATTTTAAACTATCTACCCTACGAGAAAGACGGCCAAATAGGTACCTTATATAACATTAAACGGAGTGGTGATACCCTATTTGCAATGTATCAATCAACGCAAGAAGGCCAAGAATCTTTTTGTGAAATGGCAATGCTACAAAAGAATAATTCCTACATCCTAACCAATGATATGTGGGGTACGTCAAATTATACATATGACTCCTCATACACGCACGGAAAGTTTGTTGATAAAAACAAGATTACCTTCAAAGGGGATACTTTAACAGCAACTAATTGTAAATGATATCCTTTGAAGTATGTTAACCTGTTTTTACTCGTGTACCAGATTAGCGAAAGTATCTCGTTTGTCCATTTACCTTTTTAAGCGGTTCTGCTTCGCTATTGGCTAACCAATTAAACGATTGATAGGTAAACTATGATTAAGAATAAAAAATCAATTAGTAATGAATGCTTTCTAGGTACTTGATAATAACTCTGGAAAAGTCTAAATTTTTAGGGTTAAATTATTTTATTTGCAAATCGAGGAACAAGATTTTTATATAAGTACAAGTCAGTCCAAATCAAACTAAATTTTCCCCATGACATTCGTAGACATCACCAACGACATTGCATTCCGAAAAATCTTTGGCAATGAAAGCAAGAAAAAATCGTTGATTTCATTCCTCAATGCAGTTATTAATTTGCCCGAGGAGGAACAAATTATAGACGTAACCATTACCAATCCGTTTCAGTTAGGCATTTTAAACGATGGCAAATCCACCATCATCGATGTTAAAGCGCAGGACGAGAAAGGCAATATTTTCATTGTAGAGATGCAAGTGGCTGAATACAATTTCTTCCACAAACGCCTCTTGTATTATACCTCGCATAGCTATGTAACCCAAATAAGCAAAGGGGCAGACTACAAATTGTTGAAACCAGTTTACTTCATCGGCATCTTAGAGTTTGAGATAGGGGTAAGTAAGCACTATTTCAGTCGTCATAAAGTATTAGATGTAAAAACCAATGAACAAGTGATTAAGGATGTGGAATTCAATTTTATAGAGCTACCCAAATTCACCAAAACCATTGATCAACTAGAAACCAACATAGACCAATGGACTTACTTTATCAAAAATGCCGAAAACCTCACCGTGATTCCTGAAAATGTAATTGACCCAGGTTTAAAAGAGGCTTATGAACAAGCCAGCAAACAAAATTGGACCAAAGCCGAACTAGAGGAATATGAACGTGCATCTATAAAAGAGGGAGATGAAAGGGGGAGAATGGAGCTTGCTTTGAGTAAAGCGAAGATTGAAACAAGTCTTGAAATTGCAACAGCTTTCAAGCAAAATGGTGTTTCAGTAGAAATAATAATGAAATCAACAGGCTTGTCAAGAGAAGTGATTGAAAAACTATAATGCCAAAATATTTTGTAAGTATCTCAATTAAATTTTCCCCATGACATTCGTAGACATCACCAACGACATTGCATTCCGAAAAATATTTGGCAATGAAAGCAAGAAGAAATCGTTGATTTCATTCCTCAATGCAGTTATTAATTTGCCCGAGGAGGAACGAATTATAGACGTAACCATTGCCAATCCGTTTCAATTAGGTATTTTAAATGATGGCAAATCCACCATCATCGATGTAAAAGCGCAGGACGAAAAGGGGAATATTTTCCTTGTAGAGATGCAAGTATCAGCCTATCATTTCTTTCACAAGCGCATCTTATACTATACCTCGCAGAGCTATGTAACCCAAATAAGCAAAGGGGCGGACTACAAATATTTGAAACCAGTTTACTTCATCGGCATCTTAGAGTTTGAGATTGGGGTGAGTAAACAATATTTCAGTCGTCATAAAGTATTAGATGTAAAAACCAATGAACAAGTAATCAAGGATGTTGAATTCAATTTTATAGAGCTACCCAAATTCACCAAAACCATTGATCAACTAGAAACCAACATAGACCAATGGACTTACTTTATCAAAAATGCTGAAAACCTCACTGTGATTCCTGAAAATGTAATTGACCCAGGTTTAAAAGAGGCTTATGAACAAGCCAGCAAACAAAATTGGACCAAAGCCGAGCTGGAGGAATATGAGCGTGCTTCTATGAAAGAAGGAGATGAAAGGGGGAAACTAGAGTTAGCAGAAAAAAGAGGTGAGATAAGAGGTGAGATAAGAAGAAATATGGAAATAGCATCTGCATTAAAGAAAAGTGGTGTAGCAATAGACATTATCATTTCATCAACAGGCTTATCCAGAGCGGAAATTGAAAATCTTTAGTATTAAATACCAGCGATAAAATAACATCATCATTTTTTAAGTGAGCATATACATTTGAGGTTTATTTAAGTGGTTTACTTTTAACTTTTCTTCATTACTTATGACTTGTTACCCAAGATTCCATCAAAAATTGGTTAGTTCAATTGTAGTATTATTTGTTTGTTTAAGCAGTATTGCCCAAGCACCTTACAAGAATGCGTCATTACCAACAGCAGAAAGGGTTAAAGACCTAATTAGTCGAATGACCTTAGAAGAAAAAATGGCGCAAACCCAATGCATTTGGTCGCAGAAAAAAAAGCTGATGATTAATAATAAGGGTTTGTTAGTGGATTCTTTGGCGGCTAAAAACTTTCCTAATGGCCTTGGTCAAGTGGCTAGACCCAACGAAACCATTGGTGATGAATACATAACTAAGCACCTTAACCCAAGAGAAACAGCAGAGTTGAGCAACAGTATTCAACATTTCTTTATTGAAAAAACTAGATTGGGTATTCCCGTGATGTTTCATGAAGAATCCCTGCATGGCAATCAAGCAATGTATGCCACTGTTTTTCCAAGTCATTTGGGTATGGGTGCTACCTGGGACGAAGCTTTATTGTCAGAATGCTATACGGCTATTGCCAAAGAAGTACGCCTTAGAGGTGCACAGCAAGTGTTGGCTCCTGTGGTTGATTTGGGCAGAGACCCTCGTTGGGGGCGTACAGAAGAAACTTTGGGTGAAGACCCCTATCATGTTTCTAGAATGGCACTTGCAGAAATAAAAGCTTATCAAGGAAATAGTAGCGAAAAGATTGATAAAAACCATGTGATGACCACCCTTAAACACTTTGGTGTGCATGGTCAACCCGAGAATGGTTGCAATATCGGACCAGCTTTTTATGACGAAAGAACCCTAAGAGAAACATTTTTTCCTCCTTTTGAAGCCTGTGTAAAAGCTGGCGCATTAAGCATCATGCCTTGCTATAATGAATTAAGTGGGGTACCTGCCCATGCCAACAAATGGTTGTTGACTGATTTGCTTAGAAAAGAGTGGGGCTTCAAGGGTATTGTCACTTCGGATTATGGGGGCATTTCTGATTTGAAGGATGTACATTCAGTTGCTAAAGACAGTATTGAAGCGGCCTTGCTTGCCCTCAATGCTGGTGTAGATGTAGAAACACCTTATCCATTTGGATACAACACTCTGGCATCATTGATTACGAATGGCAAATTGCCTATTTCGGTGTTGGACGAAACCGTTTCTAGGATTCTTACCATCAAGTTTAATCTTGGTTTGTTTGATAATCCTTACACCAACCCTAAAGAGGCAGAGGCTTTTGTAGGTTGTGCCGCCAATAGAAAACTTGCCCAGCGAGCCGCAGAAGAAGCCATCGTTTTGCTTAAAAACAATAACAATTTATTGCCCATCAATATAGCTCAGTATAAAAAGATAGCCGTGGTTGGCCCTAATGCCAACCGTTGTATTCTTGGTGGTTATAGCGATGAACCCAAAGTCTGCATCACTCCACTAGAAGCAATCAAAGCAAAAGTGGGTAAGCAAGTAGATGTGCTTTATGCAGAAGGTTGTAGAATAACAGACAAGGGTAATTGGTTTACCGACGATGTAGAATTGTCTAGCCCAGCAGAAAACCAAAAAAGAATTGCAGAAGCAGTAAAAACGGCAACGCAATCCGACCTCATTCTATTATTTGTAGGTGGCAACGAAGCACTTTCCAGAGAAGCTTGGTCAAAAAAACACCATGGCGATTTGAGCAACTTAGAATTAATGGGCGAACAAAACGATTTGATAGATGCCTTAAAAGCTTTAGGCAAACCAATAGTTGCCATCGTAAACAGCGGCCCTCCTTTGTCATTCAAAAAATTAGATGAACAAGTGGGTTCTATTTTACAAGCCTGGTATTTAGGGCAAGAAGGTGGTACGGCCATTGCCAACATTATTTTCGGTGATGTAAACCCTAGTGGCAAATTACCTATTTCCATTGCAAGGTCGGCAGCGCATTTGCCTATTTACTACAACCACAAACCATCCTCCAAGCTAAGAAGCTATGCCTTTGATGAAAGCAGTCCATTATATCCTTTTGGGCATGGATTGAGTTATACCACATTTAGCTATTCTAATTTGAAACTGAACAATCGTTCCATTAAAAATGGTGAGAATACCACAGTAAGTATAGATGTTACCAATACTGGAAGTAAAGCTGGTGATGAAGTGGTGCAATGCTACATTAGAGATGACTACAGTTCTCTTACCCGACCCGTTAAAGAATTAAAAGATTTTACGCGAATTAGTTTACAGCCCAATGAAAAAAAGACAGTTTCATTTACCATAACTCCAGAAAAATTGGCTTTTTATAATTTGTCTATGCAAAAAATTGTAGAAGAAGGCACTTTCACCCTAATGCTTGGAAGTTCTTCTGTAAACAATCAAAGTATTAAATTGGAAGTGGTGAAATAAGGAATTGCAGGTTAGGGGTTATTTATTTTGATTAGTTATACAAAAACACGGACTCTATTAGTAAGAAATGTTGCTTTTGTATATGAAGATTAGATTAAAGGATTAGGTGTAAATCCCAAATAAACCGCTGTTAATATTTTTAATTAAAAGCCACGGGAGAGATAGATTCCTCCATCAATTATGGCGAATATTACTTATTGGCCGATAGGAAAAGAAGTTTGGTAGTTACCACAACCTTAATAGGGGTTCAAACACCGATTAAGGTTGTTTCGCTTTAAAATCAAACAAATTAATTTTTTGTGAGCGTTTAGAGCTAATTTGGGGTTAGTTCAAAACAAGCGACATCAAATGATCTTCCATAAAAAAGCCATTGCCAATATCAAAGTCAAAAGATTCGATGATGTCAAAACCCATTTTTTGGTAAAACCCTACAGCCTTGTTATGCCTGTTTACTTGTAGTTGTAGTTCCTTTCCATTAGCCTCAATCACTTTATTCACCACTGTTTGCAGCAGCAGTTTTCCTGCACCCGTTGCTTGGGCCGTTGGCAAAACATACAGTTTGTTCAATCGATAAATGCCATTGCTTCTACTCCCAAAAGAGGTAAAACCCAAAGCGTCTCCATCTTTCTCTGCTAAAAAGAATGGATTACCACTAAACATTTGTTCGGACAAAGCTTCATCGGAGTACATCCAGTTTAGCATGTATTCTATTTGCTCCGACGAAATAATATTTGCATAAGTAATTGGCCATGTTTCACGAGCTATGGCTTGAATGGTGGGAATATCATCCACAATCGCTTGGCGAACCACCAATGCTATTTTTGATGTAGAAAGATTACTCATTTTTTGGGAAATAATTTTTTGCCGAGCCAATGGCTTAAATAAGCGCTACCTATACCAACTGCTGCACCTGCTAATACATCAGAAGGATAATGTTCACCTAGGTACAGTCTGGAATAACCCACTGATGCAGCGTAAGCATAAGCAGGCACAGCCACATACCATTTAGGAAATTCAATACTCAACGAGGCTGCCAATGCAAAGGCAGAAGAGGTATGCCCAGAGGGAAAAGATTTGTTGGTTTCCTTATTATCATACGGAGTTATGATTAAAGGATATTCCGTATAAGGCCGATTTCTATTAACCGTATATTTTATGGTTTGTGACACCATTACATTCACTGCCAAAGCCCCCATAAGGTTCCATCCTTTTCTTTGTTGCACGGCATTGTGTTGCGCATACCCAAGTGCAAGTATGCCCATCGGTATGCCTACGGAAAGCGGGTACACAGATTTTGTTACAGAAGGCCAAAACGTTCCATTGGGAGGTGAAGGGTTCAGGTCATTCAGCCAATTAACTTCGATTGGTTGAGCATTCACGGCCATACATCCTACTAACAACAAAAGAACAATCAATAATCTTTGTTTCATAATATTTTGTCTAAAGCTATAGCCATAAAAGGATTTATTTTAAGATAAGCGAAGAGAAAAACAAAACAGATTAATACCCATATCCTCTAACAACTAACAACAACAACTAACAACTAACAACTAACAACTAACAACTAACCCTAAATATTCGCCAAACTCTCTTCAATAGTTTTTATTCGAGCAAGGGCGTCAGCCTGTTTCTTTTGTTCCAAAGCCAGCACCTCAGGTCGAGCATTTTGCACAAACTTTTCGTTTGACAATTTTTTCATTACCGATGCCAAAAATCCTTGTTGGTGTGCCAAATCTTTCAATAATTCTTGTTTTAGCAACTCGGTGTCCAATGCTTTTTCACTCTCTATGTAAAATTTATCCCGCTCAACAGCCACCACAATTGTGTTAGGAATGGTTTGTTGCGTGTAAGCAATGGATGCAGCATTAATCTGTTTACTCAAAATGGTAGCAATGGCTTGATACTGTTCCAAATCCTCCGTTTGAATGTGTAGTTGTATCGACTCCTTAGGCTTAATTTGATTTTTGTTACGCGCATCTCTTAACGCAGAGATAACTTTTTTTAACAACTCGCCTTGTGCCAACACCTGTTTATCCACTGGCAATGTTTCAGATAGTAATTTGATGCACAAATCCGTTGTTTGTGGGCGAAGCAAATGATAAATTTCCTCAGAAATAAACGGCATAAACGGATGAATCAACTGCATCAGTTCTTCAAAAAATTCAACCGTGCTTTGGTAAACAGCAGGATGTATGGGTTGCTCAAAACCAGGCTTAGCCCATTCCAAATACCAGCTACAGAAATCATCCCAAATGAGCGAATAAATGGTTTTGAGTGCCTCGCTTAGCTTAAACTGCTGCAATAACACATTCACTTCTGCCTTCACCTCATGGAGTCTTTGCTTAAACCAATTAGTTGCAAAAGCGGCATTGCCATCTTCGGCAGTTTCGCCTACGCGGCCTTCCCACATTTTTAACAACTTCAGCGCATTCCAAATTTTGTTATTGAAGTTACGGCCTTGCTCCAACGCACTTTCGTCAAACAATATATCATTACCCGCAGGGGACGAAATCATAATACCAAACCTCACCGCATCTGCACCATATTGGTCAATTAAAGCCAATAAATCAGGTGAATTACCAAGGCTTTTGCTCATTTTTCTACCCAGTTTATCCCGCACAATACCCGTGAAATATACCTGCTGAAATGGCTTTTGCTGCATGTATTCTTCACCCGCCATTATCATTCTGGCCACCCAAAAGAAAATGATTTCGGGTGCGGTAACCAAGGTAGCAGTAGGGTAGTAGTAGTTAATATCAGCATTATTTGGATTGCTTAAGCCTTTGAACACTTCAAAAGGCCAAAGCCAACTAGAAAACCAAGTGTCCAAGCAATCCTCATCCTGCGTTAAGTCAGCCAAAGTAATCGAAGGGTGTTTTTCGCGTGCCAAGGCCAACGCAGCTTCGACATCCTTAGCCACATACACATTGCCAGCAGCATCGTACCAAGCTGGTATTTGATGCCCCCACCACAATTGGCGGCTAATACACCAATCCTTGATGTTTTCCATCCAATGCCGATACAAATTCCTAAATTTTGGCGGATAAAATTTAATGGCATCCTCCATTACGTCTTTCAATGCAGGCTCGCTAATTTTTTGCATACTAACCCACCATTGCAAACTCAGCCTCGGCTCCACCACCACATCCGTTCTTTCGCTATAGCCCACTTCGCTGGTATATTCCTCCAATGCCTCTACCAATTCAGCTTCTTGTAGCATGGCTATGATTTTTTTACGAGCAGCAAAACGATCTTCCCCTACTAACAAGCCAGCTTCCTCGCTTATGGTGCCGTCATCGTTCAGTACGTCAATCACTGGAAGTTGGTGTTTTTGGCCAAGCTGATAGTCATTTATATCATGGGCTGGGGTTACTTTCAAGGCACCTGTTCCAAAATCCATCGTTACATACTCGTCAGTAATAATTGGTATGCGTCTGTTTACCAATGGCACAATGGCAAACTTTCCATGTAAATGTTGGTACCTTTCATCGTTGGGATGCACGCAAATAGCGGTGTCGCCCATGATGGTTTCAGGTCTCACGGTTGCCACGATAATGGCATCCGTACGTTTGATTATTTCATTTTCATCACCAGTTGGTGCAATGGCGGGTAAAGGATTTCCTGATTCATCTGTAAGTTTATACACCAAATGAACCAGTTGCTGCCTAGTTTCCTTTCGAATAACTTCTTCGTCACTCAAAGCCGTTTTGGCTTTCACATCCCAATTAATCATGCGTTTGCCCCTGTAAATAAGGCCCTTGGCATGTAAGTCAACAAAAACATGGATGACAGACTGGTAATAATCAGGATCCATGGTAAAAGAAGTACGATCCCAATCTAGACTGCAGCCCATCTTTTTTAGTTGCTGCAAAATGATACCGCCATATTTTTCCTTCCATTCCCAGGCATAAGCCAGAAATTCAGCACGGCTCAAACTAGATTTGGCAATACCCCGCTCCCGCAACATAGCCACCACCTTAGCCTCAGTAGCAATAGAAGCGTGGTCTGTTCCAGGCACCCAACAAGCGTTTTTACCCTCCATTCTTGCCCGCCTAATTAATATATCTTGAATAGAATTGTTAAGGCAATGCCCCATGTGCAATACACCAGTCACATTTGGAGGTGGAATCACTACAGTATAAGGTTCTCTTTCATCAGGTGTACTGGCAAAGTATCCCTTTTCTATCCAGTGGGCATACCATTTGTTTTCTATTGCGTTTGGTTCAAAATTTTTACTTAACTCCATACGAGGTTGGTCAACTTCCATTAAAATGCTATGAAAAATGTGTGTATTAATATAATAGGTTAGCCTTCAAAAATAGGGAGTTCATCCCTAGTAGGTGGTAAGTTAAAGGTATATAGCATTGTTTAGTGAATGAAAACAACCCAAGAGGTGAAATAAGGCCATCATCAAATAAATCGTTTTTTGCGTTTGGCTTAGCTTATAAAAATAGGACGTGACTCACTGTGCGTATAAAAAATTTTCGCCTCATTCACAAACCTGTATTGGGTTTCAAAAGGTGTACACCTATTTTTCGATTTAAAGCTTTGTTCTAACTTATACAAGATTTCAAACCTTATATAAGTTTGAGAAGGAAGCGAAAAACTCCATGGGGTTTCCAACCCCATAGTGGTTAAAAGGAAGCTTTAAAGCAAAAAAATATTATGTACCCGTATTATACTTTGTGGGATTGGTCATGCTTGGAAATGATTATTTATTTGAATTGCCATTTTTACTGCCCCAAGTACCCGCTTCATAAATTACATAATCATTGTATTTCGCTTCACTCGTTGCTACCCAAATGTCTTTGCCAGTATTGCACAATCTCACAAGTTTTTTATAAATAAAATTACCGGCTTCAATGCGCTCCTCTCTTGCAATATCGCGATCGTTAATGGCATCTAATTGTTCGTCAAACGCATCCTCAAAACTATCAGTGATGGTTTTTAACTCTGCAATAAAGTCAATTGTTATGCCCTCTGAGGACAGCTTTGCAAGCATTTTAGTGGCAGTACGCACAACTCTTCGGCCACACTTAAAAAGTTCTGGATCTTTCATTGCTTCTAAGCCTTTAAAACAAAAGCGGGCTGTTGTAGCACTTTTTGCCCCAAACAAATTTTCACAAGCCGTTCGGATGGTCCTAATTTTTTCTTTTAGCGATGTTTTCACAGCCCCTTTTATTTCCGTTGCTTCTTTTTGAATAGCCTCCAATTCTTCATCGGTTGGTAAATTGCTAAATGCATCCAACTCAGCTTCTAATTGGGCAAAATGAGTGGCTTCTTTAATGTTTCTTTTGTCAAATTCTGCTTTGTCGCGTCGTGCAGCATTAAGTTTTTCTCTAGTTGTAGTAACTAATTCTGCATCGGAGATTTTGTACAAACGATGGGCTTCTTTCTTTTCCATGTTGTGATGATTTTAATTCTGATTTGCGAAAATTACAGGTGGTTATAAGTGAGTAAAAAAATATTCTTTATACTGGTAAAAATGTTCTTTTTTCAGAAAGACGTAATTATTTATCAGGTAAAAAAGAGCGTCATTTAATCCGCTTTAAGCTTAAATAACCCCATTTTAAATCTTTATTATTTCGGCTTGATGCTTCTTTACTGTAAAATGGTACTTATTTGCTTCAAGCGATAGATAAGTTTACTTAAAATGATAGTAAGTTAAGTTGAAAGGAAAGTAAGTTAACATAAATGATTAGTAAGTCAAGATAATATGAAAGTTAGTTGATTTAAATGGAACCTAAGTTAGGCTAAATGAAAAGTAAGTTGACATAAATGAATTGTAAGTTGAAAAGAGTGGAAGGTAAGTTGAGACAAAATTAAAGTAAGTTAACTTAAAAGGAGTAAATTTGTCACAACTTACTTTTCTTTTGACCTATTTAATGACAAAATGACTTCTTTTTATTTTGCTTTTGTAAAATTATTGCAAATAAAAAGTATGACGAAAGCAAAATTCAGATAAAATTAATTTCCTTCTGGCTTATTTTAGCAAAAGGTTAAATAAACATACATTATAGGCATATCGATTGATTATACCGCTGTCTATTCTAATTTCCCTTTTCTAAGTATCGTTGTTCAAATGGGCATATTAAAGGTTAAGCAAAAGGTTAGGGAGGTCGTTCCCTATGAATAAATCAAAGTAATTGATTAAACCTAGACCTAAATCTTTACAAAAAGGAATCATGTTGTACTATGGTTTCGGCTTTTTTAAATGAATAGCAATACAACTATGAAAATACAGTTTACAATTTCCTTTTTGAGTGAAAGAGTTGATTAAAAAGAGGGTTCAAGCTACCAGCACAAGAATGAGTACTCTCAGGAATTACTGCTAATTAGCATTTCCTATACCTTTTTATTTACTTTGCATAACTAAAAATCAGGTTTAAAATTATTATTACCATGATCGCAGTAATACAGATACTAAAAGATAATCTACCAATCCTCAAAGCAAAATATCCTTTGCTCAACTTAGCTGTTTTTGGTTCCTACAGCCGTGGCGAAGAAACTGCCGAGAGTGATTTAGATATTCTGTACGAGGCCTTACCAGACACATTTCTAGATTTACACGATTATTTGGGCTTGCAACGAGATCTTGCTGCAATAACACAACTTAAAATTGATTTGGTAAACAAGAAATACATAAACCCTGTAGTTTGGTTAAAAGCAAAAAATGAAATCATCTATGTTGAATGATAAATGTAAAATGCAAAAAATGTGAAAGAGCATATAAACAAGATTAAAAACTCTTTCGATTTAATTCAGCGCAATTATAGCAAGTGATCCATACTTATTCATTGACAAATCCTTAGCAAGAAATCAAGAAATACAAGTAAGAGACGCAGTAGTATTTAAAATAAAACAGAGGTATGGGGGAGATAATAATGAATAAATATTTCCATTTTTTTTAAAAATTCCTTCAAACTGATTTATTTTATATTCCAACTATTACATTTGCCCAAAAATGCTTTTATGTATAAAAAGGGGTTACTTTTTTTCTTGCTACAGGTAATGATTTTGGGTTTGTTTTGCCAAGCAATAAACGCTGGTACAGTTAATAAAACAACCTCTAATATTAGAATTCCCAAAGAACTTTATGGCAATTGGTTTGAGAAAGAAGGCAAAGAAATTTGGAAACTGGGTTTGTTTGATAGTGTCGCTATCTATAACAATTGTCTTTGGCATTATGAAAGTATGATGCAAAAAACTGGAATTTGGCAAATAAGCCTATTGCCCATTGGTAAATCGCCCAACAAAAGCACGTCTATAGAACTAAGGCCAGACAAAGGAGGAATAGTGTGGATTAGTGAAAAACTGCAAAACCCAATTGCTTGTATAGCCAACCCCACCAAAAAAAGTATGAACGCTGCGCCAACAGAAAAACCTTTTCCCAATCCTTTTTTCAAACATGGAAAGGCAATAATTCAGGGTTATGTGGAGGGGTATAAATACGAGAACACCAAACCCTTTACTGAAGAACCTGAAAAACCTTTTATCATTTATTCCCTTTCTAGTGCTTTAGCAAGCACACAAAAGGATGGAGTTTTCTCACTAGAACTCTCACTCGCCCACCCGCAGCTAGTGGGAGTATGGATTGTTACAGGCAATATCAATGGTAGAAAATCCTATTCATACAAATACTTTTATTTGGAACCTGGAAGTACCGTTACAAGTTTCATCGCATCCAAAGATTCATTAATCACCGATAATCCATTTCTCCACAAACAATTGTTTATGGGCAATGAAGCCGAAATAAGTGCCTCAGAAAATTATTTTGCAGCGTTGCGAAATAATCGAAGAAACCGCACTTCATTTGATTATAATAATCAATTGGATTATGAATCATACAAGACAAAGTGCCAAGAGATTTACAAGGATAATGATGATTTAGCGATTACCTATCTTACCGCTGGTCAGATTTCCGAAAAAGCCTTTAAAATGGCACATATCACCAATCAAGTGGATTATCTCCGCCGGCTTATCGATTATAACAAAGCCAATGTGAGATTTCAAAAAGCGAAGCAATTAGAAATTCATGATGCAACCAATCAAGTAGTAACTATGGAGGAAACAAATAACCCAGAAAAAAATACCCTATTACCAAGTACTAGCTATAGGTTGCTTCCGAACCTAAACAAGGAAAAAAAATTTACCTACAGCGACATTGCTCCGATCGGGCAATGTCTAAGAGATACATTGTCGCTTCTAAGCGATCAATACCTCACACTGCTCAACTCACTGAACGAGCTAAGAGAATTCAGCACCAATACCCTTAACATGAGCAATGTAATTGAGCTGATGAAAGAAAGAGGAATTGAAATTACACCCGAAGAAGAAAGGGCATACCAGTTTTTCAAAGAAAAAAAAGAAGTGGACTCCTACACAAAAAGCGATATTGATTCATTAACTTTTTATTCTTCGAGTTTTAAAGAAAAGAGAAAAAAATTGGTTGAAAAATTTGCTTCCGAAATGGAAGAAACCAAAAAAGATGGCTCTATATTTTTCTGGCTACGGCTTCCCAGTTTTGCTTCCCTCGAAAAAAGAGCAAACGCAACAGTGGTTACGATGAGTTTTAAAACTCCTGGCAGCAAGAATGTAGCAGAAATACTCGATTCTAGGGTGTACAGGCAAGTAGTAGATGACTACGAAGAAATTTTCGACAAAGTAAAATCAACATCAAATGCTGGAAAAGTCGATTCAAGGTTAGGAAAAGTTCCCCAAGCAGAAAGAGGCGCTTTCTTTGGAGCTTTATTGGAGGAATACCGTGGCAAAGTGGTTCTGATAGACTTCTGGGCAACTTGGTGTGTGCCCTGCAAAAATGGTATGGAAAGAATGGCTTCGCTCAAAGCCTATTTAAAGGATAGTAGTGTGGCTTTCATATGCATCGCCCATGAATCGTCCCCAATTGACGACTGGAATGAGTTGAGAAAAAAATACCAAGGCATACATTACAGGCTAGAAGGTGATGAATACAAAGAACTAAACATCAGATTCAATATTAAAACCATTCCAAGGCTTATTTTAGTAGATAAATCAGGAAACGTGGTTAACAAAAATGTTGGACACCAAAGCAATGAAGAACTGTACAAAATGATAAAAAAATACATGGACATACAGGAAAATTAAATGGTAGCTATGTAGCCTTATTTTATGTGCAGCTTGGGCTAATTGATTTGGTCATTATTTATGCTAGCCCATAGCTGTAAACATTGAGTTAGCATTCTTGGTGGAGGTAACATTTTAATGGTTAACATGGCTTATCAGCACTTTAAAGGCTAATTCCTCAACGAGAGAATGCATTCATCGGAAAACGCCTTTTATGGAAACGCTCAATATTTGACTCTAACAATAAAACTTTTATGCGACAAATCTATTTGCTTCTATTTTTAACTTGCATTTTGTCAATTGCAAATTCTCAACAACTCACCTCTAATGAAATTATTTCTGAAGGCACTGCTAAAATGAAAGTAAAACCAGATTTAGCCGTTTTTGCAATGACATTAGAAAAACGGGACACTTCTGAAAATAAAGCTATCAATAAGTTGAACAGAGCTGTTGAAACTTTGGAAAAGGCATTAAATAAGATTGGGTTACCAAACACAGCAATAAAGATATCAGATTATAAAGTAACTAGTTTATACTATGATGAAAAAAACAAAAAGGTTTATACCGCAACTAATACTTTGAAATTGGAATTTCAAGTTGACAATAAACTCATAGACGCCATTTATACTCAAATTCAACAATCAAACATTCAGGACTTAGATATTAATTTCGAAAGCAAATTAACAGACAGTTTAGAAAAATCCAGCCGGTACAAACTAGTTCAACTTGCTATTGAAAACGCAAAAAGTAATGCGATAAATATTGCAACAGCACTTGATATAAAATTGGGAAAAGTAAAACAAGTTCAAAAATCATCAACTGGGGCTGTAATGTATAAGACAGAGATTCTAAAATTTTCGCCCCCTAAAATTATTAGAGACGAGGAAGTAAAATTTAAGACTGCATTTGATAAATTTGAAATTGAAGATGTTGAATTAGATGAACAAATAACGGTTATCTATACAATTTCAAATCCGTAATTAATAATTAGCCAATTTCAATAAAAGTTTTTCAGAAAGCTCCTTGTTCTTGCTCTTAGCACTTTGGATCTACGGTTTTTTCATGAAATACTAAATAACTACACATACACTTGTCATCCTTTTATGTAAATAGAGTTGGTGTTTTAAATTTTTTCATGAATTTAAGGTTGATCACAAACTCAATAAGCGAGTATTAAACCTAATAATCGATTCAATAAACCGATCAACCCCAAAAAAAATCACTTTATTCAAAAAGCAATCCACAGAAAGTACAACAATTGAACAAATAATTTAGATTCGCCTAAATTTTTTGTACCGTTGATTCCACATTTAACCGCAGCCGAAGAGAATTACATCAAAACTATCTTTCACCTCCAGCAGGTAGATGGCAATGTTAGCACGAACGATGTAGCCTTAAAACTCAATACCAAAGCAGCATCTGTAAGCGACATGCTCAAAAAGCTTAACGCCAAAGAAATAGTCCATTACGAAAAGTATAAGGGATTTACTTTGAGTAATCAGGGTCAAAAAATTGCGTTGGCGATTGTAAGGAAACACAGACTATGGGAATATTTCTTGGTAGAGAAATTACAGTTCGGTTGGGATGAAGTACACGACATTGCCGAAGAATTGGAGCATATTACCAGTAGGGTATTAGTAGAAAAACTAGACAGTTTTCTTGGACATCCCAAATTTGATCCACACGGCGACCCAATCCCTGATAGCAATGGAGAAATGGAAAAAATGGAACAGATAAACCTACTTGATCTGCCCCTTAACCAGTTGGCAGAAGTGGTGGCAGTAGGAAGCCAAAGCACAGAATTGCTGGAGTTACTCACGCATAGACAAATTAAAATAGGCACCTGGCTCTCTATACACAAAAAATTTTCCTTTGATCATTCTTTGGAAATCTCCATCCAGTCTTCACCCACCTTCACCATAAGCCAACAACTGGCTGTGGCATTATTTGTACGTATAAAATAATGACAGAACTATCATGAATCAAAAAACTACTTCTGAATTTTATGATGCATCATTAGGCGAAGCACATGCTTCTGTAGATACCACCGTTTCGCGCAAAGGGTTTAAGCGCATTCTAGCCTATTTTGGACCAGCCTATTTGGTAAGCGTTGGTTACATGGATCCGGGCAACTGGGCTACGGATTTGCAGGGAGGGGCACAATTTGGCTATAAACTTATTTGGATATTGCTTATGAGCAATATCATTGCCCTTTTTCTCCAAAGCCTTAGTGCTCGTTTAGGTATCGTTCGCCGCAAAGACTTGGCGCAAGCAAATCGTGAAATTTATCCACCTTTAGTCAATTTTTGTTTGTACGTACTGGCCGAATTGGCCATAGCTGCTTGCGATTTAGCAGAGGTATTGGGTATGGCCATTGGCATCCATTTGCTCTTTGGCCTGCCTTTAATTGCTGGTGTGGCCATTACTGTTTTAGATACCTTCTTGCTCATGTGGCTGCAAAAGTTGGGTATACGTAAACTGGAAGCTTTCATCATCACGCTAGTTGGCATCATTGGTCTTTCTTTTTTGCTTGAATTAATTTTTGCCAAACCCGAATTAGGGTTGGTAATCAAAGGATTTATTCCCACAAAACTTAATGCTGCATCGCTCTATATAGCGGTAGGAATAATTGGCGCAACAGTTATGCCGCACAACCTGTATTTGCACTCCGCATTGGTACAAACCAGAAAAATTAGTACCGATACAGCGGGTATTAAACGGGCTTTGAAATACAATAACATCGATAGTTTTATTGCCCTAAATGGTGCATTTTTTGTAAATGCTGCTATATTAATTCTTGCTGCTACTGTTTTTTTTAACACCGGTCATAATCAAGTGGCCAAAATTGAAGACGCTTACCAGTTGTTAAGTCCTTTATTAGGCAACAAATTCGCACCCACACTTTTTGCCATTGCTTTAATTGCTGCTGGCCAAAGCTCTACCATTACTGGCACACTAGCGGGGCAAATTGTAATGGAAGGATACCTCAATCTAAGAATTGATCCACTGTTAAGGAGGTTACTCACACGGCTTATAGCCATTGCACCCGCTGCGGTTGTGATACTATTGTACGGGGATGAAAAAGTGGATGATTTGTTAGTGTTTAGCCAAGTGGTGCTGAGTTTGCAGTTGGGCTTTGCCATTATTCCATTGATTCATTTTGTGAGTGATAAAAAAACAATGGGGCAATTTGCTATAAACAACTGGATGAAAGTTATTGCTTGGGTAATTGCTACCATACTTGTCTATTTAAATGTGCAATTGGTGGCAGGCAAAATCATGGAGGTATTTGCGCTGGAAGGATACCTTGTAGCCAAGGGTAGCGTAATTGTCTTTTCTGGATTATTTCTTTGGTTGTTCCTTACCATGACTTTCTTGCCCATTGTTCAAAAGCAGCAGCAACTACACAACAGACAGGTGGATATGCACCCAAGTGCTTTGCCATTAGATAATTTACACACTAGGCCACTAAAAGCCATTGTGGTAGCACTCGATTTTAGTGATAATGATGGAAAACTAATTGCACAGGCTATTGCACAAGGGCAATTCGAAGCGCATTACACCTTGCTGCATATTATTGAAAGTGTTTCTGCTAATTATTTAGGGGCATCTAGTGATGACGCAGAAACGCAAAAGGATACAGAACGTTTACAAACGTATGCCGACCAATTGATAGCGAAAGGCTACCAAGTTTCCATTCGATTGGGATATCGCAATAGAGTGAAAGAAATTGTGAGACTTGTAAAAGAAGCAAAGGCAGATTTATTGGTTGTTGGTGCCCATAGACATCGGGGGATAAAAGATTATCTCTTTGGCGAAACCATTGATTCTGTGCGGCACGATTTAGATATTGCCATATTGATTATTAATGTGTACGCCTCAAAATAGCCACCAGAAAATAAAGTAGATTTAGTACTAGACAGCCTATTCCATAAAGCACTTGCTTAAATTTTTTCAAGGAAAATAATTGGGTTCAATCCCTATGTTTGTAAAAAATAATGATTACAATGGAATTAAAGGAACGAATTGAAGCCATTTGGAGCAATAGGGAATTACTAAAAGATCAATCATACCTAGAAACAGTAAGGGACGTGATTGAACATGTAGATAAAGGCAGATTGAGAACTGCTTCACCCTCAGAATCTGGCTGGGTAGTTAACGAATGGGTAAAACAAGCCATTTTATTATATTTCGGAATTCAGCAAATGCAGACTTACGAGCTACCCCCTTTTGAGTTTTACGATAAAATGTTGTTGAAAAAGAATTATGCGGCTTTAGGTGTTCGTGCTGTACCACATGCGGTAGCGAGGTATGGGGCATATTTGGCAAAAAATGTAGTACTCATGCCCAGCTATGTAAATATTGGTGCATTCGTAGATGAGGGTACAATGGTAGATACTTGGGCAACGGTAGGTAGTTGTGCTCAAATTGGTAAACATGTACACTTGAGTGGGGGAGTGGGCATTGGGGGAGTATTAGAACCATTACAAGCAAGTCCAGTTATAATAGAGGATGGCTGTTTCCTAGGAAGTAGAAGCATTGTGGTAGAAGGTGTTATTGTGGAAAAAGAAGCGGTATTGGGTGCCAATGTTGTACTTACCCAATCTACTAAAATCATCGATGTGAGTGGTGATGAACCTATTGAATACAAAGGGCGAGTACCTGCTAGGAGTGTAGTAATTCCAGGCACTTACGCTAAGAAATTTCCTGCTGGTGAGTACCATGTAAATTGTGCCTTAATTATTGGAACTAGAAAGCCCAGTACCGATTTAAAAACTAGCCTTAATGATGCATTGAGAGATTTTAATGTAAGCGTATAATAGGCTCTTTATTTAGCTAAAATATTTCGTAAGCCTTTCCCTAGTTAGGTGTTATCTTAATGAGGAAAGGCTTATCTTTTTCATCTTAGAATTTGTTGAAGGAAAAAAGTGGGAGTGTATCTTTTACGCTAATATTCATTCAACATCCATTAGAATAAATGACTCCATCGAATGACACGAAACAAGTAAGCTTAATTGGCTTTGTAATTGGACTTTCTGGTGCTTTATTGTTTTCTACGAAAGCGATTTTCGTAAAACTAGCTTTTCAAGACACACACACCAATGCAATTGATTTGTTATTTTTAAGAATGCTTTTTTCCCTTCCTTTTTATTTAATTATTGGTTGGGTAGTCTTAAGAAAAGAAGGTAACGTAAATCTTACTAAACAACAATGGATTTACACGCTTGTATTGGGCATTGCTGGCTATTATCTAAGCAGTTTATTTGATTTTATTGGTTTGCAATATATTTCTGCTGGGTTAGAACGGCTCATTTTGTTTTTGTATCCAACGTTTTCTATCCTATTGAATGCAATAATTTTCAAAGAGAGAATAACCCGTATGCAGATGCTTGCGTTGTTACTCACCTACTCAGGTATTGGTTTGGCATATTTTGGCGAATTAAAAATTGATAACAGCAACCCGATGTTTTTATTTGGCACAACAATGATTTTGTTGTGTAGTATCACCTATTCCTTTTATTTAGTGGGTACTGGCAAATTGGTAGGGCAAATTGGTTCAACTCGATACACTACCTATGCTATGTTATCCGCGACAATTGGTGTTTTCCTTCATTATTTAATCAGCCATTCGGCTTCGTCAACCCCAAGTATAGTTTGGAATCCTACTTTATTAGCCTACAGTGCTGCTCTTGCCATATTAGCAACAGTAGTTCCATCCTTTTTAATTTCAAATGCAATGAAAAGGATCGGTAGTAATAATGTTTCTATCATTACGAGTATTGGCCCAGTAAGTACTATTCTTCAAGCCCATTTTATTTTGGGAGAGCAAATTTTTTCTGAGCAATTAATTGGTACGATGTTGGTTCTAGCTGGAGTTCTATTAATCGGATGGAAAGCGCAAACCAAAAAAGTTATTGAAGCTTAACCATTTCATAGTTGACATTGCAATAAGCAGTAGTAACAGATGCTCTTATCACTTTTAAGGAATTCCTGAATATCAAGGTAGAAAATAATAAAGTCTATCTTAATCTAAAAATGGAACCTCATCAATTCGATCAATTAGCCTGTAACATTCTAATATAGTTGCAACAAGACTTTTGAATTGATAAATCATTTCCGTTGTAATCACTTGGCCCACCTTTTCTCTAATGAATTTTTGTAGTGGTAAATAGCCAGCAATCGAAAATTTCCATGCGTGTAACGGAACGTTTTCGAAGTAGCAGGTTTCGCTCAGTAATACGTCTCCTTGTAAATAGCCATTGTCTTTGTTGCGAGGGCGTGGTAGATATCTTGGTATTGAAGTTATTATATAGCCAACATTTCCGCCAACAAGCGATGGAAAATCTGCTTCATTTAGCTCAATATCAAGCAGGTGTGTCAACCTAAGTTCAGAACCAAGTAATGCAAGCAACTTAAATTGTTCTTTGTTTTTAGGTAATGGAATTCTTGGAAAATCTAAGCGCAGAAAAACCTCGTATCGGGTTTTGTAGGTGTTGCTATTTAAGATTGCAAAACAATAATCCAATAATTCTATTGGGCTAAATTGCTGTTCTGATGTAAACTCTTTGGTACTAAAAACAAGGCCAGTTGCTTTTTCTACTTGTAGAACAATTTCAGCATTGAACTTTGGAATTTTGTGCTCAAAAAAAGTTTTTTTTGTTGCTTTATTGGCAAAAAAATGAAAAGGAAAGTAAGCAAATCCATCCGAAAATCCTTTCCTAACCATCGCAATATCAACAAACGACCCTAATAAAAAAACACTGTTTACTTGTTGTAAGTAATTATTTCTTGGTAATCTCGTGATCATCATTCCATTGGAATATTGGTATCCCATAATAGATTGACCATCTTCTAATACATAGGGTTTCGCGTTTGCTAAGTCTTTTGATTCTATAAGCAGATGATTCTGATCCAAAACCCTTATTCCGCTTGTTTTAAATAGCATCAATTCTTTAAATCGGAATCCGTTTTCGTACACAAACGCTAGGTCAAGGTTGTTTTTTACTAGCGCTACGCTATCTTTTTTCAAGGAATAATCAAGTTTCTCTTTTTTTCTTTTTTTTTCAGCCTCGTTGTTATTATTTTCTTCAGTTATTGCGTTTTCCTCTAGACCCACATTTTCTGTTCCTTCTGCGGTATCGTTTAGCGAAATAGAAGTACTAGAGTTTGTTTCATGAAAGTTGCTTTTGCTCTTTAATTCATCATTGGGATTGATTGGTAGTTCTTCTTTGGTGATATCTTCCATTCTCTTGGGTAAATAAATAGATTAATAAATTTCGTTGGTCATTTTTGACGAAACAAGACTTGAAAATTGAACATTAAGGGGGGCAAACGTTCATTTTTATACAAAAGAACAGAATTTGTTGAAAACATCATCCCTTTATTTTCATTTCTTTTTAACGAATTTTCGATGCACCACTTTATGTAGATAAAACAAAAAGTTATTCAACCACTAAACACCACTAATTTTAGCACAAAATAATTTGAATTATGCCTGTATTAATCAGTTTTTGGTGGTTGATTCTACTTGTTATTATTGGTTTCAGCAGTTTGATTACGATTACCCAAGGCACGATTGCCGTAATCACCCTTTTTGGCAAATACCAAAGGATTTTATTACCCGGTTTGCGCTTTAAAATTCCGCTGATAGAACAAGTTTATAAACGAATCAGCATTCAAAACAGGAGTGTAGAATTAGAGTTTCAAGCTGTTACCATCGACCAAGCTAATGTATATTTCAAGAGTATGTTGCTTTACTCAGTACAAAACGCAGAGGAAGAGACCGTTAAAAAAGTAGCTTTTAAATTTATTAGCGATAAAGATTTGATGCAAGCTTTAATTAGAACCGTTGAGGGGTCTATTAGAGCATTTGTAGCCACCAAAAAGCAAGCGGAAATACTCACAGCAAGGCGGGAAATTGTTGACTATGTAAAAGAGCAGATTGATCATTCTTTGGAAGAATGGGGCTACCACTTGCAAGATTTACAAATCAATGACATCACATTCGATAAAGCGGTGATGGAAAGTATGAGCAAAGTAGTCGCAAGCAATAACTTAAAAGCAGCAGCGGAAAACGAAGGCCAAGCATTATTAATTACCAAAACCAAATCTGCCGAAGCAGAGGGTAATGCTATTAAAATATCAGCAGAAGCAGAGAAAGAGGCGGCAAGGTTAAGAGGGCAGGGGGTTGCACTTTTTAGGGAAGAAGTGGCAAAAGGAATGAGTCAAGCTGCTGAGAAAATGAAAGAAGCAAATCTGGATACCAATGTCATTCTATTTAGCATGTGGACAGAAGCCATCAAAAACTTTGCGGAATTAGGGTCTGGAAACGTCATTTTTTTGGATGGAAGCGCAGAAGGAATGGATAAAACCATGAAACAAATTATTGGAATGATGAAGCAACAAGCAAAAGATTAAGGGTAATTTTTTAGTTGGAAATGATTAATAAAATAGTTCTACTTAGCGTTTAATCAGTGGAGTAACTTCATTGGCCTAGCCTATTTTATACACATTCTAATAGCCGTATGCACAAACGGCTACTTTAGCCATTGAAAAAAATCAAGATAACCATGTTTTATTTGTTGCAAATTGGTAATGCCGTATCTGATACAGCCCAAAAAATAGCTGCTAATACAGCCCAAGTGGAAAAAATTTCTATGCTGGAATTGCTTCAAAAAGGAGGCTTTATTATGTATCCGCTATATTTTCTTTTAGCAATTTCCATCTTTGTTTTTTTCGAACGGCTCATTGCAATTAGAAAAGCCTCCAAAATAGAGCCTGGATTTATGGGGATGATTCGCGATAATATCGTTTCTGGAAATATTGCTTCTGCAAAAAGTATTGCTAAAAACGCAGATAACCCAGTTGCAAGAATGATTGACAAAGGTTTACAACGTTTGGGTAAAAACATTGATGCTATTGAAAAAAGTATGGAAAATGTAGGAAAGCTCGAAATGTATAAAATGGAAAAAAACCTTTCTATCCTTTCATTGATTGCAGGTATTGCCCCCATGTTTGGATTTTTAGGAACTATTGTGGGGATGGTGCAGCTATTTTATGGTATCGCCTCCACTGGCGAATACACCCTTAGCACTATTGCAGGTGGTATTTATACAAAAATGGTTACTAGCGCTACTGGACTTATTATTGGTTTGATTGCTTATGTAGGCTATAATTTTTTAAGCACTCAAATTGATAAAACCGCCAACAAAATGGAAGCTGCTAGCTCTGATTTTATAGATATTCTATTAGCACCTACCAAGTAATCATTGCATCATTTCATTTGATTGCCCTTACCCCTTACTCATCAATATGAATATTCGAAAAAAATTAAGAAACCATCCGGAAGTGCACACCGGGGCGTTAAACGACATACTCTTTATCCTTTTATTGTTCTTTTTAATCGTTTCCACTTTAGCCAATCCAAATGTGATAAAAGTGGCCAACCCTAAAGCGAAAAGTGATACAAAGGCAAAACAGACCGTTGTAATTACGGTGGATAAGAACCAACTTATTTATTTGGGTCAAAAACAAATACCAATTGGGCAGCTAGAAGCCGAATTGGGCAGCTATCTTTCTAAGGAAACAGATAAGCCATCTGTAGTGATTAATGGCGACAGTTTGTCGCACTTGGGTACTGCTATAAAAGTGATGCAAGTAATTAAAAAATTGGGCGCAACGCCTGTTATGGCAGTGGATAATGCAGGAGTGAAATAATTTTCACTCCTTTTTTTATTTCTTTTGAAAAGCTTTTCTTCTGGCTACTTCTTGGTTAATAAAATACAACTCCCTGCTTGTTTGTCCACTCACACTGCTGTTTTCTTGTGCCCTTCTCATAAGGTAGGGTACAACATCTCTAATAGAGCCAAAAGGCACATATTTGCTAACTGAAAAACCAGATTTTGCTAGTATAAAAGTGATGTTATCACTCATGCCGTACAACTGTGAAAAATGAACATGGGGATGATCTAGGCTTAAACGCTTTTCGATGATTAACTGTGCTACTAATTGGTTGCTCTTCTCGTTGTGTGTAGCAACTACCATTGCAATGTGCTTAATATTATCAATGCAATAAACAAGGGCTTGGTTATAATCTTGGTCTGTTTTCTCTTTAGTAGGTTGAATTAGGCTAGGATAACCCTTTTGCTCTGCGCGACTTCTTTCTTTTTCCATATAGGCTCCACGAACCAATTTAACCCCTAAAATAAAATTCCGGGATTGTGCTATTTTATGGGAAAGCTGCAAAAAATTCAAGCGATCGTGGCGGTACAATTGTATGGTATTGTACACAATTGGCTTTTCTGTGTTAAACTCTTCCATCATTTCCATGGTAAGCCTGTCCACAGGATCTTGTAGCCAACTTTCTTCTGCATCTACTAACACGCCAATATTATGTTTGGCTGCTGCTTCGCAAATGCTGTACATGCGTTCACAAACCTTATCCCATTCCGCCTCTTGTGCCTCATGGTCATGGATGCCACTGCGTAAGCGGGGTGCTTCATTTAATGCTTGTAACAAACCATGTCTAGCAAATGCACTTACCTTAACACTGATAAAAGGAATGTTTGGTTGTGTAGCGGCATATTCGATTACATTGATAAACGCTTGGGTGGTTTTGTCAAAATTCGCTTCTCCTTCCACCCCTTCTATACCATAGTCTAGGATAACCTGTACATTGTATTTACCTAGATTTCCTGCAACAACCTTGGTTTGCTCTAATGTCTCGCCACCCACAAACTGTTTAAATATGGTATGCCTCATCAAATTTTTTACAAAAGGTAAGCGGGTTTTAATTAAAAATGGGGTTAGTCTTGTGGCAATAGGCACAAATAAAGGATAGCCCATAAGGCTATAAAGAAATTTAGAACGCTTAAGCTCTTTGTCGGATTTATAGGCAAAGGCTGTAATTACATCATCAAAAGCAAGATTAGCCATAAAAAAAGAAAACAATTAAGATACGAATATCGGAAAGAAAACCATATACCATTTGTTGTTTTGAAAAAAGTTGTAGGTATAGTAATATTGTTACTACAAAAGTTATTTCAAAAACAGTTATTTGCTTACCTAATTGGCATAAAAAAGCCCCCTACTTACAATTCGTAGGGGGCTTTTTTATGCAACTATTTTTTGAATTATTTACCAGCAAACAAATGCACGGTAATTTGTACATCGTTAGCCACACCAGCCAATTTAGGGCCAGTAGCTATGCCAAAAGCTGATTTATCTAATGTAAAAGTAGCTTCTGCAAACAATTTCTTATCGTCTAATCCACGTACTACACCTGTGAATTTAACTGGCGCAGTTACACCCTTCAAGGTCAAAATACCATCAACAGAAATTTTGTTAGCGCCTGAGTATTTTACGTTTGAAATGACGTAAGTAGCTTCGGAACTTTTGCCTAGGTCAAAGAAATCTGGGGCTTTTAAATGGCCTTCTAATTTTTCGCCAGCAAAATCTGTCACTTTTACAGATGCCAAATCAATTACAAATTTGCCACCTACTATTTTGCCACCTTCTACATTCACTTCACCACCTTTTAGGTTGAAATAACCGGGGTGGTAACCTTCGCTTTTAGCACCGCTAAACTCAACTTTGCTGTTGGAGGTGTTCACCGCATATACTTCACCACCCGCTGTTTTGGTGCTAAAAGAGTACATACCCACCGTTGATGCTACTAAGGCAACTGCCAATAAAATCTTTTTCATTCGATAATCCTTTTAATGTTTTAATGTAAATAAATAAAGTGGTTGCAAAGTAATTGTTTGCGCTACAAGTTCTTACATAATTTCCCCAATGCGAAAATTTAAAGGGTGAAAAGCAGTAAAATAGACTTGATTAGCCTATTGGTATGGTCGGTTATTTGAAAGTAGTGTGCAAAAAGTGGGCGTACAAGTACGGGTTCTTGCGCTCGTACATCGCGCAAGTAAATCAGATAAGTTCAATAGGCTTTCAGGTGATAGGTATCTATATAGTACCAACTCACCTTTTTGTTTTAAAGAAGCTACTCCATTTTCTTGTGTCAATTGTTTTAAATCAGATTGGTAACAAAACGTACTCAATAGACGGATTTTTTTTACTGCTGCCCATTGCACTGAAATTTTTCTTATTATTTAACCGTTTCAATAAGTTATTGTGATGTGCTTAGTGTTTGTATTCAATAATGGCTATTCTTTTACCATTGCACCATGTAATTTCATACTTGTTTTCAACACTGATTATCCAATTAAAGCAGCTATTATTCTTCCCTTTTGTTTCGTATCGCTTCTATTTCTTTTACTGTTAAACCAGTATGTTTTGCTATTTCGTCATTGGAGAAGTTGGTTTGAAAAAGGCTTTTTGCAAATTTTTCTCTTTCATCTATTCTTACTTTCTCTTCTGCCATTACTCTTAGCGTGAATGCTTCGCTGGCTTTTAGGTGCAGATAATCCAAATAACGGTTATAACCATAATGTTGCTCTTTGTTCAAACGCATAATATCCAAAACATCCTTTGCTTCTGCTAACCCCTTTGCCTTAAACTCATCTTTTACTTCACTGTTTTTTAGAAAATACACCCATTCGTCCAACGTATCTTTTGCAATGTCATTAAACTGATTCACCTTTATGATATAGTATTCAGGAAAAATATCAGCAACTTCTTTTTTAATAAAAGTTTGTTTTTGCTGCAACGAAAGTTGTAAAGTATCTTTTTCATGTAAACCTTCAAAGTTTGTCCTGCCTTTGTACACATAATCTATACCTTGACCTAAATCGAAATAGACCACATTTATAGAGATTATTTTTTTTATTGCTGAATAGGACTGTCCCAAACTCAAGTGTTCGGCTAATACCTTAGAAGCTCCGTAGGCCATTCTGTGGAAATAATCAATTTCATAAGTGTTTTGAATCTCAATAATTACCAATTCACCTTTTGAATTCAAGCACAAAATATCCACTCGGTTAAACTTGTCCTCATCTGTTTCTTGATTGCTTTCGCTTTCTAAAATTCTTTCTATTTTAATGTCATCATACAACAACTCAGATAAAAAGCCTTCCAATACAACAAAATTGGCTTTGTTTCTTAATAGTCTTTTTATTGCCCAATCAAAACGTATTAATTTCTTTCTCATTGTGAGTATCTATTGATTCGTGCTAATCTAAAATCTTTTTTTCAATCATCATTCGATTTGCTGATTTAATGATGCCTAAATTGTTTTGCTGTCGTTATTAAAATGGGTTGCCACTTTTAAAAATGCCAACGCTAATTTTAGTCATAAGCTTTGGTCTTCACTTCGCAAAAGTGTATTAGCCAATCATTTTAAAGTACCCAACAATTGACGAAGTCCGTCAGATTCAGCTTTTATATAAACAGAATTGTGTTGCTCTTCGGGATAATATTTGGCGGAATAAGTCAACAAAGGCGGTTGATGAAGCTGGATATAATGATGCAGGTCCAAAATAGATCGGATATGCATCGACGAACCGTCAACCCTTTTTTGTACTTGTCCAGTATCTTCCGCACCATTGTATGATTTTGAAAAACCCATAAAAAGCGATTTATGTACACCAGATTTTGGCAATATCGGAGATTGAACCAAGCATTGATTATTCCACCACAAGCTTGGGTCAGATGCTACATAGCAGTCAAACAAATGAGTATAACGCAAAAACAAATGCACGACAGCCAATCCACCATAAGAGTGTCCAAACACCCACCGGTTGCCATCATTGGGAAAATGTTTGTCCACATAAGGCAACAATTCTTTTTGAATGAAAATGGCCATTGGAAATGCAGGCAATGGGTTGGTAGGTAACTCAGGAGCTAAGTCTTTCCGTCGGTTGCTGTGGGTGATGCCAACAATAAGCCAATTGCTTGGCAAAGAACTGTCCGTTTCTAGAAAATGAAGCAAGGTTCGGGCAATCAAGTTGGTTTGATATTCCCCATCAAACGCATAAATTACTTTAGGCAATGGAGATTGCGAATTGCCATCCTGAGACCGATGTATGCTAACCCACTGTATCATTTTCTTTTCCTTCATTACAGAAGATACTATAGAAAAACTGTCCTTTTCTATCGCCCATTGTCTTTGAGCATATAGCGGAAAAGAGCAGCAATAGCACAACAGCAAACAGATTGCTTTTACATACCAAATAGGAGCGTAGTGATTCATTGGCCACAATATTAGAAAGATTCAAAAGAAAATTCCACGGCCTACTTGTTTTTTAATGACTTGTTCATTATAAATCGGCTAGCTTATTTGAAAATGTAATTTTTAGCTAAGACCTAAGCGAATGTAACGAGCTACAAGCGCGCACAAGCTGGGAGATTTCGCAAGCAAGAAGAGACCATCTCTTTCAGCGTTTATGCTACAAACACCCTTGAAAACCCACATTAAAACCATAAACCGGACAGTATAAATTGATATTCGCTTGGGGCTCTACATACAGGTAACGATGCTTTGTTTTTGCTAATCGAAATTTAAATGCTGTACTAAGCGCAACTCCCAACTTGGTAAATGCCTCGGTATTATAATAACTTTCTGATGATAACATACCACTGCTAGAGGAATGACTATAGCCAGTTCTTATGGCGAAACGATTGATAGCAATGCCCGCACTTGGTACCATCGTCATGCTTTTATATTGCTTTGTTTTCCCCACCATTATTTCTAGCGTGGAGAGTGAATTAGCAGGTGAACTTTTGCCAAAAAGCTGAAACTCAAATACCTGGAAATAAGATAACCTGGCAGAATACACCATTTTTTCTTGTTGCTCCAAGCTATAATTTAATTGAAAAGAAGGCGCATAAAAGGGGTTTATGTTCAATATTCCAAAACAGGTATTAAACCCAGAACTAACCCCAAGATAATGTCTGTTTGTTGTTGGGCTAATTGGTGTTACCTGCCCAATGGCTTGCTGTAGCATACCAACTAATAAAAATAGCCCCATAAAAGTTTTACTGTTCATACACCTTTCTTTTTTAAAAATTATGTTCAAGTAGTTCATCAATAATTTGCTTTTCCAACCATTGTGTTTTAATTTCTTTTATTCCATGATGCAAATTTAATGGGATTCTGAAAAAAGCTTAGCCTTTCAAGTGCTGCATGTGGTTCGGAAAATACGCACCACATGGTTACAACAATCTTTTAATCCCTCTTTTGATGCTACTGCTATTCTTTAAACAGTGGTAGAGTGCTGTAAATTCTGTTTTGGTAAGTGTACCCATAATTTCATAGTCGATATTTCTTACTTGGTACACGGATGATAAGGTACTTACCTCATAGCTTTCAACCTCATTGCCGTATATATAAGTAGCAATTGGAAAGGCGAAACCATTATCAGTGATTGGTCTTTCTGCTTCAAATGCATAACAGTTAAATAACCTATCCTCATTATTAATACAGCCGTGTGTTATATCAACTAAGCTTGGGGCTTTATTTGACCTTGTAGGTAATGAGGCAATGATTACATTGTTATCAATATTCTTTAGGACAATAAAGTATTTTGGTTTTGCAGTATTGCCGTTCTTAAAGTAGAATGGTGTGCAATACAAAATTTGATCTTCAGTAAACACTACCTAACTTTTCAATTGTTGAATAAATGCTAAGTTATCTACTGCACTTTCGTAACGTTCCTTATGAAATGTATCATCTTCAAACAACAAAGAGAAGTCTATCAAGTACTCGGTGCTATTTATTTCTTTAGCCTCTAGTTGCTCGTAAATACCATTTTTCAGGGCGGAAAGTTTCCAAAGTGAGTTGTCGGAATGGGTGAAATCAACTAAATCTTTTGCTGTTTTATGTCGTGCAAAATCTACTATCGCATCTAGTAAAAACATATCGTTATCACTAAACTCATCATCATTAAACTCGGTTATTGGAACAAACAGGCTATTGTCATAGTCTGCCTTTTTTATGTATGCGGATAAAATTTGTGGAGCGTCTTCCGACAAATCGATATAAATATCTTTTAAAACTGGACCAAATTTCCACAACTGAAAATTAACCCCTAAGAAAGGATAGCCAAACTTTTTAATTGATTTTTCCTCAATTAAATAGAGCAGTTTTAGGATTTTTGTTTTATTTAACTCCCCAACATTATTAGCAAGATAAACAAGTGTGTTTCCTAACTTATTTATTTGTTGAGAGGTTAAAGAATTGTGCATAAAAGTTGAGGTATCTTAAAAATGTAAGGCGAATATAGTAATGAAAGGTGAGAGAAACGTTGCTATTTGCTACAAAGCATTGGTTTCATAAATTTGATTACTACTATACAAAGAAGACCTAAGCGAATGCTATGAGCTACAAGCTCGAACTAGCTGGGAATGGTAAAAAGCTAAGTCAATCATTCAAATCTGTACCCAGCAATAAGAAAATACGAAGAAAGAAGCGAACAGCACATGCGGCACTCCTTCACCAGTTGATAAACAGTAACCTTAAAAACTTGTCTGGTGTTAGCTGCCTAATAAGTCGTCATCCGTATGTTGTACCCGTTCTGCTAATTGTTGAACTAATTGTACAAAATCCCTTTTGGAATACTTTTTTTGAATGGTCTCATTATTACCAATGCCAAATTGGTAGATTGGAAAAAACGCATCATTATCTGCATTTGATTCGGAATGAACCCATAAAGCTTCCAAATTAAGGGCTGGTATTTTACAGATTCTTATTTCTTCATCCTGCCTTTTCGGTTCAATGGATTTAAATGCCTTTTCAAAAAGGGAGTTTTTCAAACCTCTACTCATAAATGTTGCCTTGTTTTCTGTTGTTGAAATTAGATCAATGCTTTTGTCCTCATTTAGCACAGTTGTATGCTGAAAACTATAACCAGCTAAGTCGAAGTTTCCATTAATCTTGTCTAAACCAAATAAATAAGTATTAAGTTCTTGTCTCATTTTTATCATTTTAATTTAACTTTATTGAAAGTTTATAAATTGCTTTTTTGCCTCAAAATACTTTTTCTTATGTGAAAACTAGCTTTCTAGCAAGCGTTTTACAAAGATTAATGCTGTTTGAAAAAATGTGACATTCTGAATATGGAATGGTATTTTCTTGTAAAAAAATAAGCGAATATCATATTCATCATGTTTGCGCCAAAAAGATATAAAAACGACAGTCTGAGTATTACAAACGTTCATATGTAGAATGTAAAAATGCAGGTAGCTAGAAACCACGCCGAGGAACGGTTCTGTGAGAGAGTTGGACTGTAATTCAACTGACCACTCGTCTGTTCAGCGGTTCACGTCAAACAGTTATATAAATATTTAGGTTATATGAAAAAAAATATTCATTAGGTTATTTTTTTCTATTTAAATGAGGGAATGTGCTGTAAAGGGGCACCGGTAAAAATTCCATTATTAAATGAATTAACATTGGTTTTAATTAATTCTGAGGCGTACGCTTTTATTTGGCTTTTGTAATGACTGCTTATGTCAGTTGGGTTAATCGAATAAATAATTGATACCACACTATCAACGTGCATGCCATAGATTAATCTTTTATTAGTAACATTAATATCATTTAAATTCAATTCACCGTTAGGGGTTGGAGTAAGCGGGAATTCGTTGGTTAGATTATAACTATTTTCATTTTTTGAACCGTTGGAAAGCCGATACTCTAAATTTTGAATATCATATGTTAAGTTTGAGTTTTCTTGACTAACCTTTTCTAGTTTCAACGACAAATTATTATTTTGGAAGCAATAATAAAATGCCAAGCTCAATGTGAATACTACTGTAAAAAGCAACCCAAACAAAAGAAGTTTAGTGCTGTATCTAATAAAATATACCTTATTTTTCATGTTTATTAGAAAATTACTATTTTGAGTTGGAAAATTATTGTCAATTATTTTGTCAATCAATTTAATGGCGTCTGAAAATTCGTCTTTATTTTTTTCTTCAATTTTTAGTCCTAAGTCATAAAGTTCATTTATAAATTTACTATCAGCGTTTGCAAGTTCCGAAATACTGTTATAAAGATTGCTGTTAGGATTTAAGAACAAGTTTCTTTCTTTTTCAATTATGTTATTAAACAAAGCAAGAGTGTTTTGATATTTAAGACTATCGTTTTCAGCTTGCAAGAAAATATTATTGAGCAAATCAGAAAACTGAATTGCATTAGCTGAAACGAAAGCTAAATTCTCATCTGGAAAGCTTAATACTTTATCGAACCTATCCGCTTTTTGTGAAAATAAATCAAAAAAAATCTGCTTAAGATTCTCTAATATTTCGCTATTTTCTATTAGTTTTATATTTTTTTCAAGTAACGAAATAAAGTCTATCGATTGCTTATCGTCGTTGGGGAGTAAATTAGAAACATTGATTTTAAAATTAAATTTTTCAGCAACGGAAAAAGCTGAAGAAAAAAATTGCCCTTGTTGACAACCCGTCTTTTCTAGAATTTTTTTAATAAATGCGGAAACTTCATCATTTTTGAATAAGGATATGTTATTAATTATTGATTTGCACAATGAATCAAACAAAGAGAAGTCATTATGTGAATTAATCTTTGTGGACTGGATATCCAAATAATGACCAGTATTGAAATTTGGTTTTACATTGTTGTTTTGAAGTAAAGAAACCCATTTTAGAATTTCGTTGAAGTTGTCTTGTTTGATAGCTAATTCCAACACGGGAACATTGAAGTTATTGTTTCGTAATAGTTTTTGTTGAAAACCAGTTTTTAAAATCTGAAACAGGGTTGTTAATCCAATGTAAGAAATGATTTCTTCAATTTGACTTGAACTGAGTTGCTCAATTTTCTCTTTAAGCAATTCAAAACCTTCTTCACTTGATATGCTGCCCGACTGTTTTTTAAAATCAACATTCCTCAAAAGATTTTCACGAATATCCAATTTTGCCTTTTTCTCAATTGGATTGATGTAATTATCCAGTTCGTTAATTTCTAAAAAGCTTAAAGTTGTATCTGTCTTTTTCTGTTTGTAGAACTCAATTTTTATTTCTTCAAGTAGTGAGACATTGGGATAGTTAAAGGAGGGGAACTCTGATAAAGAAAAATATTTGTTATCAGCATCACGAAGTGATTTTACTGATCGGAACTCAATTTGAATAAATGTATTAACGCTTTCTCTTACCTCGTAGTCATTCAAAAACTTTTCATGTTTAAGTTTTGCTTCACCAAATTTTTTCCAAAACCAAAGAAAAGTTTCAGTTTTTAGAAGGCCACCGTTATGCCAAAACTTGTAAATGCAAAAAATTCGTTTTTGTAAGTATTGGTTACTGGCAAATGCACTTGTAAGGAAAGTTGAGATGTAATTTTGGGATTCTGAAAAAAGATCTTGCTTCTTGCTTTCTTCCAATGATGAGTTTAGATACTTGTCAATTCTGAAATGAAGCTTATGATATTTCACTAACTCAAATAATGTGTCGCGATTTATAGGAGTATTTAAAAGTTCAAGTTCAGAAGCATCATATTGTATCTGCATATTTAACAATGCCTCTGCAAAGTCGTTTAAGTCTATATCATTAATTTTTAGAGGGGGCAAAGTATTTGCCTCCACTCCATTGTCGTCAAGTGTTGTAAGCAAATGAAGATAGTTTTTTACAAAAGGGGCATTACTCTCTAAGTTAAACCCAAATCCCAAATACTTTTTATAGACGTCCGGCCATTTTTGTATTGAACCTAGTATTTTATCTTTTGTTTCATCGGCATTATTTTCTGTTACTTTTACTATTACTGTTGATTGGGTTAGTAGTGATGTAATAATGTATTTGTTAAACTTTTCGTCTGAGGGGTAATTGGCTTCTTTTATCAGAAAGTTATTTACTTGACCTAACTGTTCTGTTTCATACTGAACCATTTCAGGAATTGATGCCGAAAAATCAATGCTGTCAATATCATTGTCAAGAGTTAAATAAAAATACTCTCTCCTGTCGTAAAAACGATTTTGTTCAGGAAATGCGGTAAATTTTTTCTTAGCCCTAATAATTAGAAAGCAGTTTGTTTCTGCAATTTTTTTAGGGAAGCCAAACCATTGGAACAAATCAAGGTATGAACTTGGATAATTATCGTAAAATGAAGCAACTTCTTTGTCAATTTCTGAAACTGCTCTTACTTGCTTCATATCTTTTAAGAAGATTTGAGATGATGCAATAATATCCCCAAATCCCTTGAATTTGCTTATGGCTCCGATAATGGCAATATAAAATTCAGTTTGTCGCATTATTTAATTCCAATTTTTTTTCTAATCATTGAGAATTTTATATCTTGGGTTAAGGCTAATTTCCAGTTGTTTTCTTTAAAGCCCTTTTTTCTCAAAATGTAGAGCAATACTTCTAATACACCGATAGGTGTTCTTTGTTTATTGTTATTTATGTTCCAAATATCAGTTGCAGAAGATGTGGTTGTTTGATTCTGAAAATCAAAAAATGTTTTTTGGTTAAAATTATAGGCAACAGAGGTAATAAACCAGTTGTATCTTCCATTATCCGTGGTGTCTTTTATACCGTCCCATTTAGTCTTATCAATAATTTCATGCTTTCGATTCTCAATGTCGATATAAAATTTATTCATGGTAAGCCAATAATTTATAATCTCATTATTAACCCCATTTCTTAAAGAATTTACTTGTTTTTTTGCACCGAATAACTCTAAAAGTTGTTCCTTGAATGTCGGCTTGGCATTTTCATCGCTTGGTGTTTGTATAGCTATATCGGGTAGTTTTTTCTCCGAAAGTATTCTGTCAAATTGAGTGTAACAAATAATAAAATTGTCAATATCTTCAACTCGGTCATGAGAATTACGAATGTTATCATTATTTATTCTATGTGCATCTTCTGTTAATCCTTCTGATTTTATACAATAAACGTTGATGTCTGACGTATAATAAAACAGAAATGCATAAAAATTTGTTTCAATTTTAAGTAAAGTAGCATTATCTACTATAGTTGACAATTTAATATGATTAAAGAAAGTTGTCCTAATTTCATTAATAATGTTTTTTAGATTGGTATTATCAAAATTTGATTGAAATTTATAGAGTTTTTGAATTTCCTTTTTATATTTCTTATTTTGGTTAATGAAGTGATTAAACTTTACCTTTAGGGAATCATCATTGGTGGACTTTTTAAAATATAATTCAAACATCTCTCCGGGTATATTTCGGACTAATAGTATTTTTTCCTTGCCCCCAAAACAAAGTTTAGTGCAATAGGTATTTTCGTCCCATTCACCCTTATCTATTGTTTTATTATCTGTGTGAAATGTATCGTCAACAGAACTTCTTAATGCTGAATGGCTTTTGTATGCTGGTAGCCATTTATATGCGTTTAATAATACCCCTGCATGGTTTTTGGGCATGTAAGCTGGAATTGTAGATGTATCAAAGAATGAGAACATGGCATCAATCAATACGGTTTTTCCCGATGAAGAATAGCCCCCTATTCCTATCTGTATAACATCAGGTTTGCTTGAAAATAGTTTTTCTTTCATCTGAAATAGCTTTTTCTTAACGTTTGAATCCTTCCTGTTTATTTCTTCAAAGTATGTTGTATCTATGCTCACAGTTCTTAGTTAATTTGAAAATGATATGTATTTAACCTGTCAAATGAAAGCAATTGCATCAATAGATTTGTTGTAAATTCATTGTTCCCATACACAATTTCAGAATCGGAATTATCGAAAGCGAAAAAGGTTGCCTTCTGCGATATTGCAAATAATCTCTGTTCTCTTGAATGGTAGTTAAAAACCTTAAATAATCCTTGAATAATAGCGTTGCCTTGTTCAGTAAGTTTTATTCCTGATTCATTTGTGTTGTTAATTATGCGATTGTAGAGTTCGTTATTCACCATTTGCCAGTGGGTATTGTTCAATATTATATCTTCAAAAATGCATTGAGCATTTATGTAACAAAAAATAACGGGTTTGTTAGTTGAAGATATTGAACTTAAAATAGTTTCTGAATCATGAGCCGTTTGGTCGTATTCATGTGCCTTATACTTGTTTAGCCGGAATACTGGAATTAAAATATGGTGCATAGAAAAATCTATTTTAATGGAACTAAATACGTGAATTGAAAATTTAATCTCTGTTATTTCATTGACAATGAAGCAGAAAATATCATTGTCCCGTTTGTAAGTTACATTACCAATTCCTTTGAGAATAGTATCAGAAGCATCAAAAGCAGAACATAAGAAGGTTTTAAGCAAAGTGCAGTTTCGCTCCTCATCACTGATAACAGCAATGCTCAAAATGTTTTCGTATGGGAATAATAGCTTCTTAATCATCTCTCTTAAACTTGGCATACAATAAACTTAATAGCAAAGGTAGAATATCAATAACCAATGACGAAGAAAGGCTCATCATAATCAGCATATCCGTGTCTTTGTCATAGCTCTGGTTTGAATTATCTGTAATTTTCATTTCTTTGCCGACAATCTTATTTCCTATAAACCTGTACAGCTGCTTTATGGACTGCAATGCGGAGGGTTTATTGGGATAAAGTAAATTTACATTGCCCATTAACGTTGTGTCTCTACTACCATTGCATACTGAAATTATATCCATTTTTATACTGTCACCTAAACTTTTTGCATTTTCGGTATTTGTAATTCTATCTAGTCTAAGTTTCCATTTTTTGCAAGTATGCAATGTATCTAACAACCCTTTATAGCTGATAGAATCTGCACTTGCATTATTAATAATGTTATTATCACTGTCAGATCTTTTTATTTCACTAGGTCTATATTTTCCCTTTAAGGAATTAAATTGCCTATTGTATTCTTCTTGAGATATCGTTCCCTCTTTTAGTTGTTCTTTAAGTGCATCTTTATCACTCTCCCATCTTTTTTGCTTGTTTGTTGCATCTTCTTTCATTGCATTTGATACTTTACTATTGATATTTCTAAGCTGTTTTACAGCTGTTTCATATTTAGGCGAAATAACGGAATCGCAAGCATTTATTACTAATGTCAAATTTCTCCTATCGAATTCAACATTGGATGCCGTTTTCAAATGTTCGTAGAAAAATAGAAAATTATAAGGGAGGGCTGTCATAAAATCGAAAAGCATGTAAAGTATGAGTGCTCCTAATATCACAGATGGTGTTTTTCGCTCTTTAATTATTAACGTAATAACTAACAATGCCAATGGAATACCAATTGCAAAAACTACTGCAAATAGTACGCGCCTACCGGTTAAGCCAAACACATTTACAATACCCTCATAAGTAGCAACTCCAGTAAGACCTAAAAATATGAATACGGTTATCCAATACGTTAAACTTATTCCGACGGCTACTTTTTGAAGTGTTACTATTTTTTTCCCAAAATGCTTTAATGCTGATAGGTAAGTGTAGGAAACCAAAAAGGAAAAGAATAAAACTTTTAGCAATGTGCCATGTATAAAAAAAGCTATTGCAGGAATAATCCAAACACAATTCAATAGAGCAAAGCGCAATAGAAATTTTATGATCGTTTTAAAGGTTATTTCTTTTGGAGTCATTTTAAGAATCTGTTTTACTGATTAAGCCCATATAGGAAAATAAAAATATCGTTTCAAACACTTCCGCAATAGAATCCTGCCCTAAGCCAAAAATCAATCTGCCTGTAAACGGAACGATATTGTAATAAGATGCAATGAGCCATTGTCCTGAACCCACTAACATACAAGCACAATAAATTCTGATTATGGCATATTGCGTAAAATATCGCTGATTGTTGAAATTGGCTGTTGGAGTAATTGTTGTTCGTAATACCGAAAAGAAAATAATACTCCAAATGAGAATTAACCCCAAAACAGGTATCAACCATTTTTCTCCAAATGGATAAATCAATCCAAACGGAACACTTAAATCATTTTTTACAACAGGGTCAATAAACGAACTGATACCGGGGTGAATAGGTTCATACAGACTGTGTTGAGAAGGATAGGAATATTTGGAAAGTTCCGCAAAGAACTGTGCTTGTTTTTCAGATTCTCTAGTTCCGTATTCATGAACGGTGTTGAAATCAAAGAATGAAGTAAATCGGCTTCCCATTCTTCCGCTTTCAAGTGGGTTATATCCTTGAGATTTGTTTTTAGCCCAAAAGAATGAGCCGACAAAGACAATATAGATAAAGCCTATATTACCGAAAAATCCAAATTTTGTTTTGTTCCAGTTGATGCCTGAATCTGCATCTGAATAGTATTTATAAATCCCGAAAAGAACAACGGAAATTATAGTAGGGAATATAATAACATTTATAAAATAACCTCCATCACTATTCCATAAGGCTAATAGAAGTGCCACTATTAGAGGCAATGTTACTATCAAAACAAATTTAAATAGCCGTTCTACATAATTAACATCAAGAGCTAGCTTCACCTTTTGCTTGAAAAGTTTAACTATATAATTAGCACTCTTTGAATTACCAGTTAAGCTTAATACTCCTTTATTTCCTAAGCCGATAAGAGTCCAAACGGCAAGCAATAATGCTGACACAGAATAGGAGTTTTTACCAAATCTGATAAACCCTATAGCAAGTAAAGCTAAAGATATTAAGTAAAGCAAATGCTTAAATGAGGTATCCTTGTTTCTGCTAAGAGGAAGTAACTGTATTGAAATTGGAATTAAGAAAAAGGTAAGCAATACAATTGTTAAATAATGAACATAATTATCTCCCATTCTAAATAGATTCCATACAAAAGTTCTATGAAAATCCTGCATGTAAAATGGAAAGTGTTTGTCAATTACAAAGTAACGCAATACACACCAAAGGACAATTGGAACCACAACCATAGCATATCTGCATTTACGACCAATCGCATCTTGGTCATTATGCAGAATGAATATTAACCAAATATAAAGAACGGTTAAGAGTAATAAAGGTGATACGATTATTGCAGTAGGGAAAGCAAATGAAAAGTAAGGTGCTGTAAACGACAAGTTGTAACCAATGAAAATTCTGCCTACCGAGAGAAAAAATAATGCAGTGAATAATATCCAAAAATGATTTCGCCATTTATCGCTTTCTCCCTGAGAGGATTCAATTTCATAAATATCGTTCTTTTCTGTTACAAAGTAGATTACAATAAGTCCGAAAGTAAAAACGAAAATCAGGGGCAATATTGACTTTAAGAATGTACACTTATTGATTTTGAAGCTAATTAAATTGTTTCCGTTTACAAGTGTGTTGTTTTTGGTTTGAATAAATTTCAAAGAATTATCTACTGTTCCAAATTCAAATGAATTACTGTTTGAAATATTTGAAGTGTAAATCTCATTACTGTAAGTGTTGGATTGAGCTTTCTGTTTGATGCTTACAGGAATTGAATTGTTTTTTGAGAAAGCTGAATCAATTGAGAGTTTAGGAATAACTGCTCTGAAATATCTGTTGAATGAAACATCAAGTTTTCCATTTGCTTCAATGCTTAACTTGCTTGCACCAAAAGGAGTGTAAAAAGATTTTACAGTTGAGTAATAAACTGTGTCTCCAATATGATACGATTTACTATTTATTGTGTCAAGCATAACTGAATTGAATGTTCTGAAAAATTCAATGTCAATTTTATTTGAATCAAATTTGGCGGACGCTTTAAATCCTTGCGGCTCACCGTTTACTTTTATTACAGAAACAATCGTATCAAGAATTATCAATTTAGGCACATCATCTTTATTTCTATCACAAGCAACTATAGAATTAAGTGAATCAAGTAAAGGATTATTAGTGTGGAATGCTGCTTTGAGTAAGTTACCTAGTCTAATGTATTTCACACCATCATCTTTTTCGGGGAACTTTTCTGTAATTGCCTTGATGTTTTTAATGTCAAAAGAGCTTTTACTTCCAATCGTAATTTCTTTGACAGAATCCAGCATCACTGCATTTTGTGTTTTGCCGTTTATTTTGAAGTATGCAGGTTTATTTAGTTGCCATGAAAAAGTTGAATCAGTATCGGAATATGAAAGCGATAAGGTTGAATCAGGTAAGCCATTGATAATAATGTCCTGATTGTTGCCAAATAGAATTGTGTCTGCTTTATCAAACGAAACTGTTTTAATATCTAGAACCAAAGCGTCCTTACATGAATACAGGAATATGAGTAGAGGCAATATGTAAAGTATGCGCTTCATTGTTTGAAACGGTTTTGGTTAAAGAACATAATTTTTTGAAAAATGTCAGGTTGTAGAAAATCTCTTGCTGTGGATGATTCTACACCCTTTGTGATTTTATTCAACGATAAATGTTTGATGTAAACAACGCCAACAATTCCTTTCGGGTAATTAGGGTCTTTGTTAGTAACGCCAAAAACAAAAACTCCCTCATCCCACCATACTTGCGACTTTCCTTTCTTGAAAACCTTTTCGTTTTCATGTTCATTGTTTTCTTGAGGTGTGCCAGTCTTGCAATAAAAATAATAATCGCCATTTCTTAAAACTCCTTTTTGAAAATTGTTAATTGCAGTTTTCAATAATAATGTAGGAGTATTAATTTGAACGGCTGTTCTCCAATCTCTCATGAAATCACTCCACGAATTATTTGCGTCGGTTGTTGTTACATTAAACTGATAATGCTTATTGCTTTCTGATTGAAATAAAGAATGAGGGTCTTGAAATAAACTTGGAAATGAACTTGAATTATGCTGCAAGAACGAAGCAGTTACTTTATGTTTTGATAAGAGTCGTGAATATGCCTCAGCAAGTTTCACATTAGTCCAAAGATTATCTCCCTGCCCAAGAACAAAACCTTCAAACTTTTTAAAGTCATTTCTCTCCGAACCGATGTTCCCAAATCTGTCTGTTCCCAAGTAAACAATATCAGGATAAAGAGAGTGAAAAACTTTTTTATGAGTTTTCAAATTATCCCATGAATGAGTGTCATAGGTGATAGTGTTGTAAGTGCTGTCTTTGTTCTCGGATTCAACATCATAAAGATTTGAAATGATATTTATGAAAGAAGAATTTGAAATATCCTTGAACTTTGTTCTTTCATTGGATGGCATGTATAAAATTCTACTGGAAGTGTCACCATTAATTTGATGCAAATTATTGATAGCAGTATTGTTTAATTTGTTAGAAATAAGGAAGGTATAGGCAGGGTCATTTTGTTCTGTCAATGCAAGCATAGACAAAGCAATAGGAAAATTGTCGTGGGATTGAGATAAGAATTCTAGCCGATTTACAGATGACCCAGACCAAAACAAAGGGTTTTTAGTTTTATCCTTTTTAAAGCCATAGTGAATTGTTTTATATCCCAGTATTTCACATTCTCCCTTTTCATTTGCATCGGTGTATGCAGGCAATAGTTGAAAGTCTGATAAGGATTTGTATTTTAAATAAGCAGCATAAGAAATCAGTGGTTTAAATGTACTGCCAATATCATGTCTTGCCAAATTGAAATTTCGCTGGTAAACAACTTCGTCAATATTGTTCTTCTCAAACTCATTACTGTAAAACGGTGCTGCAATAATTTCTCCTGTACTAATATCCATTAAGCAAACACTCATCTCAAAAACATCATCAGGTCGTTGGCAAAAGTTTTTATTTTTGGTTAATAAAGAAACTGTTTCCTTAATTTTCTGTTCAAGAAATTTGGACAAAATGATGTTAGTGCTTAAGTCAACATGGGTGATGCTGTCTTTTGAACCGATACCAGATTCTATTTGCCGTATTTGTTGTAAAGAAAAGAGGTCCAAATAGTTTGTGTCAATATGTAAACGTTCGCCTGATACACCTTCATTCAATGGTTTAGAAGCTATTGAGAAGGGAGAAATGTTTGAGATGTAAATGGTGGGTTCTTTTGAATGCCCTCTCGGGGTTACATCAATTTTGAGAATATCAAAAGACGAATTAACCTGAATAGTGGCATCATGAGTAAAACGAATAATCTTCTTACTACCGAAAATTTCTAAATCAATATTTTGAGTTTGTATAAATATTTTTTTGTCCTGATTCAAAAACCTGATAGAATATTCCCTATCATCATCTTTTATTGGGTAATTAAAATTTATTGTTTGACTATTCTCAGGATTAATGTCATTCAAGGAGTTGTACATATTTACATAATCGTCAACAGAATAGGTTGAAGTTCTAAGTGGTTCAATTTCATACCAATCTTTCTTAATAGCACTATTGTAAAATAAAGTTGAATCAACATTGCTTGTAAATAGAGGAACAACTATTTTTCCTGTTGATATGTATTTTACTTTAGAATCAACTTCTACAAACGGGTCTTTGAATTTCAAAGTCCCTTTCCAATTATCATTTTGAAGTGAGAGATTAAAAAGCGTTGTGTCAATAGTTATTTGTACAATCTTGCTTTTGGCTCTGTTCCACTCAATGTTGAAATACTTTTGAGTTAAGTTCTTTCTTTGTTTTTCAATTATGTTTTTAAAATCGCTATTGAAGTAAAAAGCAAGTTCGCCTTTATCTTTTTCGTCAGGAACAAAATCAATTAAACGAATGTCATCAACTGAAACAAGATAATCTGTTGTGTCTGTTGGGTAATAAAATTTAAGTCGTCCGTAAACACTGTCAAGTTTTGTAATATCGTATTCAACATTATATTTCTCTAAAAGTGCTTTCTTCAAGCAACTATTTACTTTTCCGTAAAAACCCTTGTCAATTTGAGTTAAAGGTGAGTAGTCACTCTTTTCATGAAATTTCAAAAAATTTTTTTCATTGTTAAACTTCAGTTGATAAATGAAAAAGCAAGAAAATAGAAGCAATAAGATTCCCGTAAGCCAAATGATTGATTTTCTCTCTAAGTTCCTAATTTCAAATAGTTTTCTGTTCATCGCTATGAGTTTCGTACAAATCCCTTCAAGGATAATTTTCTGTCTAATGTTTGTAACTTGTAAAGTTGCTTAAATTTCTAATAAATAATATTTTACATCAGTAAAGCTCCTTCTACACTTTTTTCATATTCCGCTGGGCTAGATATAATCGAAGAGAATCCCATCTAAGCAGTCAAATTAAATTTCCAAACTCCATTACTATTACCATTGTTTTATGCTTACTTAACAACAACCACAAACTCCACTTCCTCAGCCTTAATAAATTCAACAGTCACCATAATATCTGGCTTGCCCTTTATAACGAGTTTGAAAGGAAATTTACCCACTTTATGGCCTTTAATAGGAATTACACCATTAGAATTGGCTTTGAAAGAAGGGGTTCTTTTGGCCCTTGACTTAATATCATACAACCTTGCCTTACCGGTAAAGGGATTACCACTTTCATCCACTAATTTTATGTTTGCCGTATTGCTTTTTTTAGGCATTTTTGGCGCAGCAAGCGCAGCCAAAAAACTTTCCTTCAAAGTAGGATTATCCGACAAAAATCCATTAATACCAATTTTCAATTCAGTGAAAATTGCTTTTGCTTTTTGGTCTAAAGCAGCCAAAGCATTGGTTCCTTTTACTTTCTTTTTATCAATTGATTCAAGGGGTAAATCTTTTATGTCGTCATAAGCTGCTAATAAAGCCCTCAATTCAGCAATATCGTCCTTATTCAGTTTATTCTTTAGTAAATCAGGTACGTATTTTTCTAGTTCATCAATAATAATTTGTGCATTAATAGTTGCCTCGCCCTTGGTCGCACTCATTATATACGACATAGGTTTTTCCACCAAGGTTAGTAAATTATTATTGCCCGATTTTTTTACCGTAGCGTGTACCCTGTCTAGCTTTATTTTCAATTTACTCGCAAAGGCTTTTCTTGCTTTATCCACTGCTTCTCTAGTAGTATGTGGCGCCAATTGAATTTTTGCAGCAGTAACGTAGTCCTTGTGTAATGCTTTTAAATCAGTTACAGGATTCCTAATTTCTTCAATGGGATTTAATATATCATTGTTCTCTTTTTCGTCGAAAAAGTCAATGACTTTGACCACTCTTGTTTCTGTGTTCTGAACTACTTTATCCATGGGTATTCTTTAATCAGTTAAGCATTTATTGTTTCATGAAGCGAATGTAGGGGAATAAATGATTTGGCAGCAATTTTTTTTAAAAATTTTTTAAAAACAGGAAATTTCTTCCAAAAAGTCCAAAAAATGTGCCGTTTTTACTAGAATAATGATGAGTAACATAGTGGAATAGTGTTTAATTTTTCACATTATTCTTCTTAAAGTGTCGAGCACCCAAAATAATACTATGATCTTGCAAAACGCTGCCATGAACTAGAAAAATGTTGCTATGGCATAGTAATTTGCTCACTTGGTTGCTTAAAATGATGATTTGGTAGGGTAAAATGTTGAAATGATGGTGTTAAATGCTGAAATGATGGGGTTAAATGCTGATATGGTGGGGTTAAATGTTGATATGGTGGGTTAAATGTTGATATGGTGGGGTTAAATGCTGATATGGTAGGGTTAAATGATTAAATGGTAGGGTTAAATGCTTAAATGGTAGGGTTAAATGCTGATATGGTATGGTAGCCCATTTTCCAATAGAAGTAAGCAAATCTGGACTTTTTTGCGCAATGTAGGAACACATGCTAACGGCTGAATAAAAGTGTTTCGCTCAATTCTAGGCTAATATTTCAGTTCCCTCTCCCTTGGAGAGGGGTTGGGGTGAGGTTTAAATAAAGGGCGAGAAACAAGTTAGATGCGCCAAATAAACAAAGTGTAAAAGTGTCTTGTAATCAATACCAGGCTAACATTCCAGTTCCCGCTCCTTTGGAGAGGGGTTGGGGTGAGGTTTAAATAAGGGGCAAGAAACTTTTTAGATGCGCCAAATAAACAAAGTGTAAAAATGTCTTGTAATCTATTCTAGGCTAACATTCCAGTTCCCACTCCCTTGGAGATAGATTGGGGTGAGGTTTAAATGATAGGAGCTATAAACTTTTCTGTGCCTTCCTGAACCATATTGTTTTAGGGTAGGGGGTACACCTCACCAAAACATTCCCGCCAATGAACTGTATATTGCAATCTCTGTAATAATCGCAACTTTAAATATAATTATGGTAAAACTGATTTTCCCTCACCAACTATTTGCGCAAAACCCCTTGTTCGATTTGTCAGGAACTATTTATTTGGTAGAGGAATGGTTGTTTTTTCAACAGTTTAATTTCCATCAGCAGAAACTGGCTTTCCATCGAGCCACCATGAAATATTATGAAGATTACCTGGTGTTAAAGGGTTACACCATTATATATATACCCACCACAGACGCAAGGTCTGATGTTCGGCAATTGTTACCATTTCTACATGCCGAAGGCGTTACGGAAGTGGCCGTGGTAGATCCGGTGGATGATTGGCTACATCGGCGGTTACAAAAAGGATGTACCCAACTGCAGTTATCGCTCACGGTGCTGGATTCGCCGATGTTTTTAAATAGCCGTGCACAGCTCGGAGACTTCTTTTCGCCTGACAAATCAAATTTTCGTCAAGCAGATTTTTATAAGAAAGAACGAATTGCTAGAAAGATATTACTGGATGATTCGGGCAATCCTGTGGGCGGTAAATGGTCGTATGATGTAGAGAATCGAAAAAAATATCCCAAAAACAAACCTATTCCACAAGTAGTTTATCCCCAAGTGGGTCTATATCACCAAGAAGCCATTGCTTACGTAAACGAACATTTTTCACAAAATATCGGCACTTTGAGCGATGCCATTGTGTATCCCATTGGTTTTCAATCAGGGGAGGAGTGGCTCCATCAATTTTTGATGCATCGTTTAGCTGAATTTGGCGATTATGAAGATGCTATCGTACAAAAAGAAAGCCTGCTAAAACATAGTTTGTTAACGCCCCTGCTGAATGTGGGAATGATTACACCTTCCCAAATAATGGGGCGTACACTAGTGCTGGCAGCTAGTGACTTGATTCCGCTCAATTCTTTAGAAGGGTTTATTCGGCAAATAATGGGCTGGAGGGAGTTTATCCGTGGGGTGTATGTGGCCGTGGGTAGGGAAGAGCGCACCAAGAATTTCTGGGGCTTTACCCGAAAAATACCCCCAAGCTTTTATGATGGCACTACCGGAATTGTGCCCGTAGATGAAACCATTAAAAAAGTGTTGAAAACGGGATATTGCCACCACATTGAGCGATTGATGGTATTGGGTAACTTTTTTTTACTGTGCGAATTTGACCCAAACGAAGTGTATCGTTGGTTTATGGAGCTGTTTATTGATGCCTACGATTGGGTAATGGTGCCCAATGTGTATGGCATGAGTCAATTTGCCGACGGCGGAATGATGTCCTCCAAACCCTACATCAGCGGCAGTAACTACATCATGAAAATGAGTGATTATCCCAAAGGTGATTGGCAAGAAATATGGGATGCCCTATTCTGGAATTTTCTAAACAATAACCGATTCTATTTTCTAGCAAATCAACGATTAGGCATGTTGGTGCCGCTATATGATAAATGGGAGGAAAGCAAAAAAGAGGCAGTGCAAAAGACGGCGGCGGAGTTTTTAGAGAAGTTGTCTCAAGGGTGATTTTTTTGATGGCTATGATTGGGCAATTATCTGAACTGTGATTTATTTGATTTTTATGATAGCCGTGAATGGGAGATTAAATTTATTTGTGTCCCAAACGTAGGGGCGGCCTGCGCCCGCCCAATCTGAGGCCATCAACCGCTTCATGAAAATAGAGAGGTTTTATACCTATGGATATGCTAACGAAAAGTATTTAGTCTTATTCAGAATCATGATTTTCATGAATTATTTGATTTTCAAAAAGGGGAAAGATTATAAAACAGGCTATGTTCCTTTTGCGAATGAATATGGTAGAGCGGGGGGGCGCAGGCCGCCCCTACGACAACTATTATTCATACCCACCCAAAAAAACACAAATCCCTAATCCCTAATCCTTAACCCCTAACAACTAAAACCCCCTCTGCTGACAATAATCATTTTCTATCCTAATGAACATCACTAGCCACGGTGAGTGCGGAAAATACTTTTGGCCTCTAAAATATGAGTGCTATGAGTGTGATTATCCTTCTACTATTTGTCAGCATTGGAATAGCGTCGTTGTTTTTGCTTGCTTTTTTATGGGGCGTAAAAACGAGGCAATTTGATGATGATTTTTCTCCGCCTTATCGAATTTTGTTTGACGATACCAAGCCTTCAAACAATATCAAAGCAGCTAGCGAGGGTGCCCCCATTGTTCCTTAATTCAATTTCATCATCTTTTAAAATTTATTAACTAGAATTTATATGCAGGTAGAACAATTTTATTACGATAACAAAACAGTTAAATGGTTTGCATACGCGGTAATGGTTTGGGGTCTCGTGGGTATGTTGGTGGGTTTGTGGGCTTCTATTGCTATGTTTTATCCCCCCATTAATTTAGGCTTTGCGCCCACCACATTTGGCCGTATGCGCCCAGTACATACGAACGCTGTCATCTTCGCTTTTGTGGGCAATGGTATTTTTATGGGCGTTTATTATTCCTTACAACGCTTGTGCAAAAGCAGGATGTTTAGCGATGCCTTGAGTAAAATACATTTTTGGGGTTGGCAATTGATTATTGTGGCCGCCGCGTTAACACTTTGGATGGGCAACACCACTGGTAAAGAATACGCCGAGTTAGAATGGCCTATTGATATAGCTATCACGCTGGTGTGGGTGGTTTTTGGCATCAATCTTTTTGGTACCATTATCAAGCGAAGGGAGAGTCATATTTATGTAGCTATTTGGTTTTACATCGCCACTTGGGTTACCGTTGCCATGTTGCACATTGTAAACTCAATGGAATTACCCATTTCATTCCTCAAGAGCTATAGCATGTATGCGGGTGTACAAGATGCGTTGGTGCAATGGTGGTATGGGCATAATGCTGTGGCGTTTTTCCTCACCACACCTTATTTGGGCTTGATGTATTACTTCTTACCCAAGGCAGCTAACCGTCCCGTATATTCCTACCGTTTGTCTATCATTCACTTTTGGGCGTTGATATTTATCTACATCTGGGCAGGGCCGCACCACTTGTTATACACCGCTTTGCCCGATTGGGCGCAGTCTCTAGGTACTGTGTTTAGCATCATGCTAATTGCGCCAAGCTGGGGTGGAATGCTCAATGGTCTGTTCACCTTGCGGGGTGCTTGGGACAAAGTGAGAGAAGAACCTGTATTAAAATTCTTGGTAGTAGCCGTTACCTGCTATGGTATGGCCACTTTTGAAGGCCCTTTGTTAAGTCTAAAAAACGTAAATGCCATATCCCACTTTACCGATTGGACCATAGCACACGTACATGTGGGCGCCTTGGGCTGGAATGGATTCATGACTTTTGGGGTATTATATTATCTAATCCCTAAAATGTGGAACACCACTTTGTATTCTAAAAGATTGGCGGGCGCACATTTTTGGTTGGGTACTATTGGTATTGTATTGTATGCTGTACCCTTATACTGGGCAGGTTTTACCCAAAGTATGATGTGGAAAAGCTTTACCGAAGAAGGCCAATTGAAATTTCAATTCCTAGAAACTGTAACCCATATTTTACCCATGTATATCGCCAGAAGTGTAGGCGGTGCAGTGTATATAGTTGGTGCGGTAATCATGGTGTATAACTTAATCAAGACAGTTGGTCAAGGTAGTTTTGTAGCTGATGAAGCAGCAGAAGCAGCCCCATTATCCGCCCATGTAGAATTACACGGCCATCATCATTGGCATAGATGGATTGAAAAAAGACCCATGCAAATGTTGGTGTTTAGCTTGGTAGCAGTTGCCATTGGTGGTGCTATTGAAATGGTGCCTACATTTTTGGTAAAATCAAATATTCCTACCATCAGCAGTGTAAAACCCTACACACCATTAGAATTACACGGTCGTGATATTTACATAAGAGAAGGTTGCTACCTCTGCCATTCGCAAATGGTGCGTCCGTTTAGAGATGAAGTGGCTCGTTATGGTGAATATTCCAAAGCTGGTGAATTTATTTATGATCATCCGTTCCAATGGGGTTCAAAAAGAACAGGCCCAGATTTAGCTAGAGTAGGGGGTAAGTATCCCGATAGCTGGCATTACAACCACATGCTCGACCCACAGTCTATGTCACCTGGTTCTATCATGCCTACCTACAGTTGGATGTATGACAATGATATCAATGCTTTTAGAACACCAAAAATGATTTGGGCTATGCGCAAATTGGGTGTTCCTTATGAAGAAGGCTATGAAAATAAATGCAATGCCGACTTACAAAAGCAAGCCACTGAAATTGCAAATGGATTGAAGGCAGATAAAATAAACGTGAAGCCAGAAAAAGAAATTGTAGCCTTGATTGCTTATTTACAAAGGTTGGGTAAAGACATAAAAGCCGCACCAAAATCAACCACCGCTCAAGTAACCGAAGCTGGCATACTTGGCAACTAATACCCATTAACCCAAGATGTTCCTTGAAGTAAGTTGGCCAACTAGTTTACTAGATAACCAACCCTTCAAAAGCATCGATTCGCTCATTTCCTTTTACACTGATTTAGCAACATGAAATTTATACATTATCTCGAAAAAATTAGCAGCGTAAGTGTTTACGGTATTGCTTCGTTTGTCATCTTTAGTTCTTTTTTTATCATTATGACAGTATGGGCACTAAAGGCCGATAAAAATTTGATTAATGAAATCAAACAGATTCCATTAAACCCCTAATCATTAACCTTCAACCTATTTATATGCGAACAATATGTAGAACTAGTTTCCTCACTCTTTTTCTCTCCATTATTTGTGCTGTAAGTGCCAATGCGCAAGCACCTGCACCCTCATCGATGAGTAATTCTTTTGTAGTACTCATGGTTACTATTATCGGTTTTTTAGCGTTAATTATTGCCTTATTGGCGTATGTTTTGGTCAATGCCGCCTCCATAAAAGTGGAAAATGAATTAAAAGAAAAAGCTGCCAACTTGGGTAAAACCACTCTTGTACTATTGATTGGGGCTGTTTTATTGGTATCAACTAGCGCATATGCACAGAGCGGAGAGGCTGCTTCCAATATTTCCACTACCGTGTCCGAAGCTACCTATTACACTTTGGCTAGTGTTGCAGTACTAGAATTGGGCATTATACTCACCATGCTGTTAATGCTTCGTTCGGTGATATCAGTGAACAAACCTGCCACTGCGGCGGATGCTGATGCAGTAGTATCGAAAGCTCCTACCGTATCTTGGTGGGATAAGATAAACAGTTTTAAACCCATTCAGCAAGAAGCGGATATTGATTTAGGCCATAATTATGATGGCATTCGCGAATTGGACAACCGTTTACCACCATGGTGGCTATATGGATTTTACTGCTGTATTCTATTTGCGGTAATTTATTTGTGGCGTTTTCATGTTGCAGAATCAGCCCCTTTGAGTAAAGAAGAATACGAAATAGCTGTGGCAGATGCAGAAGTGGCCAAAGCTGCGTATTTGGAAAAATCAGCCAATAATGTGGATGAAAACACGGTTAAACTACTTACCGATGAAGCCAGTTTAGCACCAGCTCGTAAAATATTTGAAACCACCTGTGCAGCTTGTCACAACAAAAATGGTAGTGGGTCTGTAGGGCCTAATTTGACGGATGATTATTGGTTACATGGGGGTAGTATTCAAGATGTGTTTAAAACCCTAAAATACGGTTGGCCAGAAAAGGGGATGAAAAGCTGGAAAGACGATTATTCTCCCATGCAGCTTGCGCAGTTAGCCAGTTTTGTAAAATCACTTAGAGGTACCAACCCTCCAAGTCCCAAAGCTCCACAGGGTGTATTGTATCAAGAAGCGGGTGTCAAACCAGATTCTGCTGCAGCTCCTAAAAAGGACAGTACCGTGGTTACCAGTACGAAATAAGGTGGAATCCTTTTCTACATACAAACCTGTAATTATTAACTTTTATAGGGTGTTTCAAAGCCCTATAAAAGTTGAAACGGTAGCCTCTATGAAATTCGCCCATTTACAGTTATCCTACAATACTATTTACTATGCTTTCAGTTAAACCAACCCTGAATAACCCTACAGAAGATTCTTTTCGGGATCGGCTTGCCACAGTGGGGGCGCAAGGCGAACGGAAATGGGTATTTGCCCATAAGCCGAATGGTGTTTTTTACAATGCTAGAACTTATGTAAGTTGGTTCTTCTTTGCCTTGTTTTTTTCCTTGCCTTTCGTTGATTATAATGGGCATCCATTGTTCTTATTCAATATTCCCGCTGCTAAATTCATAATATTCGGAAAAATATTTTGGCCACAAGATTTTTTCATTTTTGGATTAACGATGGTCACTTTTATTGTGTTCATCATCTTGTTTACCTCTGCATTCGGTCGCTTATTTTGTGGCTGGGTATGCCCTCAAACGGTGTTTATGGAAATGCTGTTTAGAAAAGTTGAATTTCTAATAGAAGGAGATGGTGCTGAACAAAAAAGACTCAAAGAAATGCCATGGACAAACGAGAAAATAGCCAAGAAAACCGGTAAGCACATTGCTTTTTTTGTGCTTGCTTTTGTCATTGCCAACTTTTTCCTGTCCTACATTATTGGCAGAAAAGCACTTTGGCATATTATGACCGAACCCATTGAAGAACATTTTGCTGGGTTTACCTCTATTATTTTGTTTTCCAGTGTGTTTTATGGGGTGTATGCCTTTTTCAGGGAGCAAGTATGTACGGTGGTTTGCCCTTATGGAAGGTTGCAAAGCGTGTTGCTCGATAAAAATTCCATGATAGTAGCCTACGATTATCAACGTGGGGAGCCAAGGGGAAAATTTACCAAGGCAGAAAACAGTGGTTTGGGTGCATGTATCGATTGCCACCAATGTGTAAAAGTGTGTCCTACGGGAATTGATATTAGAAACGGGACGCAAATGGAATGTGTGGGGTGCACCGCCTGTATTGATGCTTGCGATAGCATGATGGCCAAAATCAATCGTCCACAAGGATTGATTCGGTATGTGTCAGAAAATAATCTTGCCGAAAATCTACCACTCAAGTTTACGAACAGGATGCGGTTTTATACCGCCCTGCTTACCACATTATTGGTGATTTTGGCCACATTGTTAATGACTAGAAAAGATATTGATGCTACCATTATGCGCACACCGGGTATGCTTTACCAAGAACGGGGTAGCGACAGTATTTCTAATCTCTACAATATAAAAATAGCCAACAAAACCATTAATAACATTCCACTTGGTTTGCGTATTGAGAGTGATCATGGCACAATAGAGGTGATTGGCGGCACTATAATTCCCGTGAAAAAAGAGGAAGAATGTTCTGGAAATTTCTTTGTGGTATTGCCAAAAGAGGCACTACACAACCGAAAAACAAAATTGAAAATTGGTCTGTACGAAGGCAACAAACAAATTGACGTGCTTAGCACAAATTTCTTAGGGCCTAACGATCGTAATTAGACGTTTATTGAAAAGCCAAATTGTTTTATTGTAAAAAGGATGAATTATGAATTGGGGAAATAGGTTATTGTTAGTTTTTGCGGTGTTTGCCAGTTTAATGATGTACATGGTATACCAATGTATGCACACCTCCGTTAATTTGGTGAGCAAAGAATACTATAAAGATGAAATTGCTTACCAAACTGTAATTGATGGTAGCAATAATGCCAATGCGCTAGCAACGAGTACTACCATTGTACAAAATCAACATTCGGTGCAAATTCAATTGCCAAAGGAAATGAGTGGAAAACTGGTAAACGGTACCGTGTTTTTTTATTGCCCCAGCAATTCAGAAAATGACCAACATTTTGCTTTACAAACCAACGAACAGGGTATGCAGGAAATTGATAAAAACAAGTTGAAAAAAGGTAACTACACCGTAAAAATTGATTGGGTAGGCGAGGGGCATCACTATTATTCTGAGCAACCTTTTCGGTTGAACTTATAAACTAAAGTGTAGTAGCTTAGCGAATTCATAAAAGTTTTTTGCTCCCATAATTTGAACTTCACCCCAACACCTCTCCAAAGGAGAGGGAACTGGAATGTTCATCTGGTATTGATTGCAAGATATTTATACACTTTGTTTATTTGGTACATGTAACTAATTTTTTCGACAGTTAGCAATTATCAAACTTTAACCCCTTAGGGGTTTGGGACAGTAGAAGAGAAAAACTTTTATGCACCTTAATAGAGTTTCATCAGTATATCATCAACATCCTAAAACCCTTTATACTTTCACTTTGCCTCTTTACTTATGTTTTATACGGCCATCATCATCGGATTTGTGAGTAGTTTCCATTGCATTGGCATGTGTGGGCCTTTGGCAATGTCGCTGCCGATGCAACAACAAACACCCATCCGCCAGATGATGACTGTTTTCCAATATCATATAGGCAGAATAATAACTTACATGCTGCTAGGTTTGGCATTTGGAATACTAGGGAGGCATTTTTTCTTAGCAGGTTATCAACAAAAACTCTCCATTTCCTTAGGTGTAGCCATGCTACTTTTTACCATTGCACGCAATTGGTTGCCAGCTATTCCCTTACCAGTAATTGGCAATAGTTTTTCCAAAGGCATTTATCGCCTTATACAAATCATCTGGGAAAAACGTACCCCATTTTCTACCTTATTGCTAGGGATGGCCAATGGGTTATTGCCCTGTGGCATGGTGTATTTTGCTTTAGCAGGAGCGCTGAGTATGGGGGATACGGTGCAAGCAATGGGGTATATGCTTTTGTTTGGTGTAGGAACATTTCCACTGTTGATAGCCATTCATCAATTTGGTTTGGTTTTCATTACCCCAACCATACGCACCAACATGCGAAAATTTATTCCTTATGCCATGATGACCGTTTCTGTTTTACTAGTGTTGCGTGGCTTGAATTTGGGTATTCCTTATCTCAGTCCTTTTTTGGGAAAAGAAATGGGGGCAACTATTTCTTGTCATTAATAAGTGGAAAAAAGTTTTTTGCATCAACTCCCTTGGGAGGAAGGTGCAAGTACTTGGGAGGAAGGTGCAAGTACTCGGGAGGAAGGTGCAAGTACTCGGGAGGAAAGCGCAAGTACTTGGGAGGAAGGTGCAAGTACTCGGGAGGAAAGCGCAAGTACTCGGGAGGAAGGCGCAAGTACTCGGGAGGAAGGCGCAAGTACTCGGGAGGAAGGCGCAAGTACTCG
>JAIXOJ010000076.1 GCA_027486835.1 Chitinophagaceae bacterium | reverse complement strand
TGCCGGACAAGCCCCCGCAAATGCCGGACAAGCCCCCGCAAATGCCGGACAAGCCCCCGCAAATTTTGAACAAGCCCCCGCAAATACACAACAAGCCATCGCAAATACACAACAAGCCATCGCAAATGCACAACAAGCCATCGCAAATGCATAACAAGCCATCTCAAATGCACAACAAGCCATCGCAAATACACAACAAGCCATCGCAAATGCATAACAAGCCATCGCAAATGCACAACAAGCCATCGCAAATGCATAACAAGCCATCGCAAATGCATAACAAGCCATCGCAAATGCACAATAAGCCATCGCAAATGCATAACAAGCCATCGCAAATGCACAACAAGTCATCGCAAATGCACAACAAGCCATCGCAAATGCACAACAAGCCATCGCAAATACACAACAGGCCATCGCAAATTGATTATTAGGCATTTTAATTGGAAAATCCAATCACTATTCAAGATTGCATAACAATTCGATATACAACCCTGATTTGCGGATGATTAGAATCATTCATTGCAATTATCTACAACCTTATGATTTAATCAACTAACGTTCGCTTTAAGTTTGCGAAAGTTAATGATACAATACATGCGCATAAAGTGGACAATATTTGGGGTTTCTGTGTTTTGGTTTGCTATAGTGGGGCTGCTACAAAGCTGTGCTGGTATCATCCCACCCAACGGAGGACCTAAAGACAGCCTACCTCCCAGATTGATCATGGCACTGCCTAAAGACAGTGCGCTGGACGTAAAAACTCAAAAAATCATCCTCACTTTTGATGAGTTTGTAGAAATAAAAGACATTGCACAAAACGTATTGGTGTCGCCCAACCCTTCCAAATCGCCATTGATTGATTATAAGCTAAGAACTATCACTGTTAAGTTGCGAGATAGCTTGGAAAAAAACACTACCTACAGTATCAATTTTGGAAATAGCATTAGAGACATTAATGAAGGCAATGTGTTCAGCGCCTTTACCTACACGTTTAGCACAGGCAATCAATTGGCCGATGGAAGCTTTTCTGGAAAAGTAATATTGGCTGAAACAGGCAAAGTGGATAGCACCCTGATAGTGGTGCTTCATAGAAACCTTCATGATTCTGCCATTTATAAATCCGCCCCTCGTTACATTACTCGTCTCGATGGAAAGGGGAGGTTTAGCTTTAAACATTTAGCCATTGGCGAATACAAGGCTTTTGTTTTACCCAATGACTATAGCAAGAAGTACGATGATAGCACCAAATTTTTCGGGTTTCTAGATACTTCAATTATCGTCAGTAATAGCACCGAACCCGCTCTTTTTTATGCATACCAGCAGGATAAACCAAAGGAAAAAGCTGCACCAAAAACCGATGGACAGGAAAACACAAAAGCGAACAAAGAGGATAAAAGGCTAAAATACATGAGTAGTATTGAGAACAATAGCCAAGATTTATTGGGGAATATTCAATTGGTGTTCAACCGAAAATTGACTCAATTTGATAGTAGCCAGTTGGTTTTGTGCGATACTTTTTATAACCCAATGGCTGCGAACGTTACGTTAGATACGGGCAGAACCACCGTCACTTTGCGGTATCCTTGGAAAGAAGCAAGTGCCTTTAAGTTATTGGTGCAAAAGGAAATAGGCAAAGACAGTAATGGAATTGGATTAAATAAAACCGATACCCTCCCATTCAATACCAAAAATGAAAGTGATTATGGCAGTATTAAACTGCGTTTTTTTCGATTGAAACAGCAGTTGCATCCCGTATTGCAATTGGTAGTGGCCGACAAAATAGAATTCTCCGAGCCACTTAATGGTACTGTTTTTAGCAAAAAACTGTTTAAACCAGGCGATTACATCATTAGAATATTGTATGACGACAACCAGAACGGACACTGGGATCCGGGTAATTACAAAAAAAGACAGCAGCCAGAAAAAGTAGTTGACAATAATTGGAAGCTCAACATAAAAGCCAATTGGGATAATGAGTCTGACATTACCCTCGCCGATGAGTAACCATATGCAGCGGCTGCTCTATCCCCCCCCTCCGATACATAACCCCATTCCCATTCATCATTTGCTTTTGTTATCACTTTTCTCTTGACCATTCCACCAAACTTAACCACGTTTCTCAATGAAAAAGTGGCCACTTATAACCATCCATCGTTTATAAAAGACGACCCCATTAGCATTCCGCACCGTTTTTCTGTATTGCAAGACATAGAAATTGCTGGTTTTTTTGCGGCCATTTTGGCTTGGGGTAATCGCACGAGTATCATCCGTTCTTGCAACCGACTGCTCGAATTGATGGGCAATAAGCCCTATGAATTTATCACCAACATGACCGATGCCGATGCCAAAAAACTAGTCGGGTTTGTTCATCGTACGTTCAACAGTACCGATTTATTGTTCCTGATTTCTTTCTTTCATTACCATTATGTAACTGCCAGTCAGCACTCGCTAGAAACAGCATTCAGCCAGTATTTATCACCTGCTGATACCGATATAACCGCCGCCTTAAATGGATTTCATGGCTACGTATTTTCACCCCAAGTACATGAATATATTTCACTACGCACCCAAAAACACATTGCCTCCCCGCAAAAGAAATCGGCCTGTAAGCGACTCAATATGTATTTAAGATGGATGGTCCGGAGCGACCAACAAGGCGTTGATTTTGGCTTATGGAAAAACATACTCCCCAGTCAACTCATTTGCCCCATAGATGTGCATGTGGCAAGAGTAGCCAGGCGTTTTCAATTACTTTCTCGAACCCAAACAGATTGGCAAGCTGCCCTAGAACTCACCGCCCTCCTAAAACAAATGGACAACACCGACCCAGTGAAATACGACTATGCCTTGTTTGGCCTTGGGGTAGTGGAAAAGTTTATGTAGCAGGGTTGTTAGTATTAGGTGATAGGTAATAGGTGGTAGGGGTACAATCAAGGAATAAATGTCTCAATGCAATTTTTATCACACAATCAATTAATTTCATCGTAACACCTAATCCCTAACCCCAAACAGCTAGCCCTTATTTTTGATTAAATATGAACCCCACCAATCACATACAATCATCCATAGAAAAGGAAGCTGGAACACAGTTTTTGCCAGCCCTTAGCCTTGGAGATTTAGAAACTACTTTGGCCGACTATATTAATCAACTGATATTGACTGATTTTAGTAAACTTATTTTTCTGTTGTACCGCATTGATGTAAACGAAAACACCATCAAGCATTTATTACAAAACACGGGCAATACTGCCGCAGGCATCACAATAGCAAAAGCCATTATCAATAGAGAACTAGAAAAAATTGATTTGCGAAAAAAATATACGCCTCCTTACGATCATTATACTGAGGAAGAACTATTTTGAAACGACCAAATCAATGCCACCATCAATTTTAATTTTTCATGCTGAATTAATTGTTTAAATCACGTTATGCTTATCTACAACAAACGCACCCTCTTTACCCTCTTGTGTTTCTTTACTGTAACCAATTTTGTAACTGCACAATCTGATATCTTAATAGGTTTAAAAGGCGGTTTTGGACTGCCAGGTCTCACCCTCAAGAGTTCCAATCCAGTTATTGACGGATTTAAAACAAACACCACCCCTGTATATGGATTGGTGCTGGAAACACAATTGAGCAATCGTTTTTCCCTTGTTTCAGAATTCAACTACGCCGAGCTAAACATCACCAAAGATGGCAATCAAGTAATCCCCAAAAGCTCGTATTCCAATTTGCAAATAGCAGGTGCTACTATTCCCGCCTACCTCTATGCCGATTTTAAAAGCCATTTTGTAATGAAATATCTCGAAATACCGCTAATGCTGAAATACCAAATGCCCATCAACGAAAGCTTGGATTTTTATGTAAATGCTGGCCCGTTTGCAGGTATTTTAATCAATGGAAACGTAGATACAGAGGGCTTTGGTAAAATTTACACCAACAAGGAACACACCAAAGAATTTTCGCCCATAAAACTCAATTTAACGCAGGAACAGGACATTACCACCCGACTCAACCAGACCAATATTGGCATCCAAAGCGGCATAGGATTACTGTACAAAACTGGTTTTGGCAAGTTGATTTTTGCAGCAAACTCCACTTTTGGATTCATCCCCATCCAAGCCTCTGCCGATGATGGCAAAAACAACACAAGGGGGCTCAATCTATCGCTCGGTTATTTATTTCCACTAACAAGAAGCAGGGGGGAGGAGTAAGGAATATTGAGAGAAATATCTTGACTATGCAGCCTCCTTAATGCATTGCAGGCTCTGAATTCATCTTGATTCAACACTAGTAACAAAACCATGGTGAATCACACGTGCAGCTTGCTTATGGAAATTGAGCAGTCAATATTTTATGCTTTCGTTATATTGAATACTTGTTTTTGAAAAAAATAAAATCGTTATGTACAACACTATAAATGGAGTTTATGAAAATGGAATAATTGTCTAACAGAACCAGCACCTACATTACAGAAAAGCGAAGTTTTAATAACGTTTACCAACATCCCAATAAACACTAACGATAAATTACCAAGAAAAGGTGGATAGCTACAGATTATATTACCTACATAGCTCCCGATTTTGATGAACTACTTGACGACTTAAATGAGTACATGTAATGAATATAATGTTAGACACACATGAACTAATGTCTGCTATTTTTCTAAATATGCTAAAGACGCTCATTTTTTTATTTGCAAGTATTTCAATTACCCTTTTTACAATTACCAAGGTTAGATAGACAAGTATTTAATGGAATTCTTAACCCCTCTTTAATCAAATGGAGTTGAAGAGTAATTAATACCCATCAAAAAAATGACAACCCAATTTTTTTCAATTGCATAAGTGCAAGGACACAAGCTGTGGAATAATCATCAATCATTTTTTTCAACTTTAGCTTCAACAAAAACATACGTAAGTCAAAGCTATTCTCTTTGCTTTAGGAAGTTCAAAGTATGTTGTTCGCCACTTAACATCAAAGCCATTTTCTGTTTAGTAGATAATTTCTTTATTCTTGGTGTAATGCCAACAGAGGAAACAGAAATTGTTCTTTGCCAATCTTCGGGTATAAGTTGATTCCTATTTAAATTTTCCAGTATGATGATGTAAAAGGCTGTTATATAGTCGCTTAACTTATTAATTTGAACAGGCACTAGTTCCTTATTTCTTGAATCGGATACAATTTGTGAATCTGAATCTATTCGAACACCTAAAGTTTTATAGTTAGGAATTCTGGTTTTATGATTAAAAGTGTCAACGGAAACACTATCAAAAATGTAAATGGGAAAGTTTCCTAGAATACCGCCATCTACTACAACATCAAGACCATTTGCTTTTTGTTGATTTTTATAAACCCTCCCACAACTGTCAATGAAAACAGCATTAAAGTAGAGGGGAATCGACATAGAAATTCTTACTGCGTCTTTTACCTTCATTTGTGGATAGTTGTCAGCAGAAAAAATCAAGAGCTTTTGTTTGTTTAAACATGTTGCTGTTACATATAACTGCTTATAACCATTGTCTTTAAGTTCTTTAAAAGTAATGTCGGAGTTGCCTGTTTTATTTCTAATTATCTCTTCCAGCCATTTTAAAAAAGCATCTCCTTTATACCATCCATATTTTTTTGATAATCGATAAAAACCACCCAAAAAAATATACTGCCCATCGTTAAATTGTTGAAACTTTGTTTTTGATACTATTTCATAAATTTCGTTTGAATTATATCCCAATGAAACCATCAATGCAGTAATAGCACCTGCAGACGTACCACCAACTTTTGCAATGTTGTTGGTGATTCCAGCATTTTCCATTCCTTTTAATACCCCTGCGTAAGCAATTCCTCTTATTCCTGCACCTTCAAAAACTAAATTTTCGTATTTATTTGTTTGTGAGAAACCGTAGTTGAAGATAACCGTAAATATTATTAACAATATACCTTTCAGCATGTGAATGTCCTTTGTTTAAATGGTGTAAAAAAGTCTCTTATTTCCAATTGTCTTTTACGAATTAATGTTACTTCGATATTTAGAACCCTATTGAATCTAGCTCCAAAATACTTTAGGCAAAACTATCTGTAACCTATCATTACAACCAAAAACCTCCAGAAAAACAACAACCCCAAGTTTGCATTAGCTAGGAAAATCCTCTTCATCCCAAATTTTTCTACCACGGTTAACCCATGCCCAAAGCTTATTTTGAATAAAACTTCCTAAAGTTTTTGTTATTAGGTATTTGTTGTTAATATTGACAATGTCCCATTCATTAGCAACGTTTTTTTCAAATGCATCAAATGCAATTCCAATATTGTCAATTGCTGAAAAAATCAAAAACCTATTTTCTACAACAACCATCTTTTCTAGTTGAAGTATTTGAAAGTTTCTTGGATGAGTTATATTTAAGGAGTGATATTTAGTAAAAAATGAGATAAATTCATTGGGTGGATTAAATCCCAATATCATATTTGGCAATGAAATAGTTTTCATTTCATTCACAATCAAATCGTACTTGATGTTTTTATTATTTGCTAGTGATGTCTCTAAATTGAAACTAGAATCCATTTTATTAATTGTTTTATAATCGGATAAGAGATTCTCAACCCGACAATCGCGAATTTTCGGCTTTGTTAAAATATCCCCTTTTTCCCAATCAAAATACTATACGGCGCAATCATTAATCCTTTCTTACCCAATACACGGAGCAAAATGTTTATCCACCACAATAACACTGCTTTTGGTGTTGAGTGAAAGCTGTTGTAAAACCCTGTGTAATAGCTAAATTGAAATCCTGCCCCTTCAAATAGTTGCTGGTATTCACCGATAGGCAGCAATCGTTCTGTGAAACTTCCTGTGATAGGGTTGCAGGTATTGTATGCATCAGGGGGAGCGTATTTGATAGTAGCAGTAGTAAAATAGGACGACTCTATTTGGTGTAAAATATCTCGTTGCACCAGCCCACGAGTTTGTATGGCCAATGCTAATACCTCTTTTTGGGGCAATTGTGGGAATGCTTGGGCAATAATTATTTCTCTAATTCTAAGAAAGGGCATGCCAGCAAAGGCGGCCTCTTCACTTTGCTCTGCATCGCTGTCTTCCTGCTCGTCCCGCCACATCAATCGTTGTAATTGCCTTCGCTTTATTGGATTTTCTTGTACAGAAGCAGTGGTAAATAGTACCAACATTGCTGGGTTAAGCGCTTTTAGCGTTTGCAACACTTTGGGAATGCTGTACACATGCTCAATCACGTCTGAGCCAATACAGAGGTTTATCTGCCCAGTTGCCACCGCATTTTCTACGGTCGATTCATCCCCCAATATCCATTGCTCAATTGGCAATTCAAGATGCAGACTCAATTGTTCTGCTGCTGCCAAAAAAATGGCACTTCTGTCGCAAGCAATTACCGAGGGGATGCCCGAATACTTTGCAAACAAAGCCAGCCAACCATTGCCACAGCCAAAATCGAGTAGGGTAATTTCCCCTTTCGAATAGTTTGAATGAGCCATTGCCTTTTCTAGCAAATCGGCATAGATGCTTAAATAATAGTGGCTGTTTTCCTGCAAATGGGCAAAATATTGCTGTGCATATAAGTTGTTGGTAACCTGCGCTGGCAAAACGGCTGCCATCAGTTGGGCAAATGGGGCTATGTTATGTTGAAATACAGTTTTATTCATTTAAAAGATGCTAGGTTTGGAACAAATACCATAAGCAAATGAGCAAATTACCGCCTTTTCATGGTTGCTTTTGGTAAGATAATGATTTGGCGCAGCTAAGTTGTATTGCCACAAATGCACGAATTGCGCTTTTCAGATAGGCTCGTTTGTGGGAGTGTTTATAACAAATAATATCACGAAGTTTATATTCACAACAGGAGAGGTTAAAAGCTCAGTGGTTCTCAGTGCCTTCTACTATATAACTTCTTTGCAAAAAAGTCGGTTTCTGGATACTCGGCGGGTAATTCCCCTCTCGAGGGGTGGCGGAACGCCGGGGTGGTAATTCCGCACAAGTTATACAACTAGGAAACATTGGCTCCCAATCTCTTACTCTGTGTAACTCAGTGAAATTACCACCCCTCGAGAGGGAGAATTGCCCTCCATAGAATCTAGAAACCGTTTTTTTTGCAAAGAAGTTATAAAGTAAAACACAAGTGAATACCGGATTGTGGTGTTATTTCAAGGTGCATTATTGCCTGATGATAAGTCATTTTTGCCGAAGGCTAAAATTAAATCTCAAGGAAATCTGTGTTGAAAGCCAAAAAGCCCCTATTTCTCTAACAACCACCACTTACGTTTAGGTGGTTTCATAGCAATATTGTTTTTGAGATGTACCTGAATATGGTGCATGGCTTCTTCCACATCGTCGGTAAGTAATATCAGTTGTAAATCATCAGGACTAATGGTGCCTGCTGTTGCCATCATTTGTAAAAAATCCATCATTGGCTGATAAAAATCTTTTCCAAATAGCACCACAGGAAACTGCCGGATTGTTTTGGTTTGGATAAGCGTTAGGGTTTCAAATAGCTCGTCCATGGTACCAAAACCTCCTGGAAGGATGATGAAAGCGTAGGAATATTTTACCATCAGTACCTTTCTCACGAAAAAATACTTAAACGTAACGCTCGTTTGCACGTATGGATTGGGCTTTTGTTCAAAAGGCAACTTGATGTTGCAGCCCACCGATTTGCCGCCTTGCTCAAACGCACCACGGTTAGCTGCTTCCATAATCCCGGGGCCTCCGCCCGTCATGGTGGTAAAACGCATTTCGGCAATACGCTTTCCAAAGGCAAGCGCATCGGCATAATAGGCATCGGTTTCTTTAAATCGGGCACTACCAAATACGGTGATGCATGGGCCAATAAAATGCAATACGCGAAAACCTTTCACAAACTGTAGAGCCACTTTAATTACAAACAGAAATTCGCTACTTCTAGGCTGTATGCCTTCGTAAAATAGCGTCAAGTCTTTTTCTTCATCGTTCATATACGTAACGTTTTAAATCAACGGTAAGTCGGTAAATCTATTTGGAATAAATCGTAAGCGGCTACGATGGTGTATATCTTTAATAGGTACAACAAATTATGCCAAGCAAATGCTAATCAGGAATCCATCAATACTGCCCCGCTATATTTGTCCCGTTAGGGATTGGGGATAATTTGAATTTAGGTTGCTCTTTATTTGTTTTCCTTTCCTAGCAATGTATCGGATATAATTGACCAACTATGCAAATAATGAAAAGATGTTTTTTTGTGCTAATTAGCTCGCTTGTTGTAATAGGAGCTAATGCACAATCGAAGAAAAAAGAGCGAAAAGGAGAGTTCTATTTTTCTTGGGGATACAACAAAGAATGGTACACCAGAAGCACCGTAAGGGTAATGCAACCCGAGCTAGGAAACGACTATAAGCTAAAGAACATATCCGGCCACGACCATCCAGGGTGGGACGAAGGCTTGTTTAAAATTGCCCTATCCATTCCACAATACAACTATCGCCTAGGCTATATTTTCGATCGAAAAAGGGGATTAGGGTGGGAAATTAATTTTGATCATACCAAGTTTATTATTGGAGATCAGGATGCAAAAATTGTAGGCAAAATGGGCAATAGGCAGGTGGATACTACAGTAGCCTTTAATCAAGCAAATGGCTACTACTATTATTTAAATAATGGAGCCAATTTTCTACTCTTTAACCTTACCAAAAGATGGCATTTTTACGAAGCGGCCAATGGCAATATTAAAATAGATGGTTTTGGAAAAGCTGGTATTGGTCCAGTAATACCCCATGTGGAAAATCGTTTTTCGTTAAGAGATTCTGCTAATGACCCACATTTTCAAATAGGGGGATGGAACGTAGGCGTAGAAGCAGCTTTGCGTGCCACATTCTTTAAAATGATTTACTTGGAATATGCAAACAAACTAGATTTTGCCAGCTACAGTGGCTTAAGAATTTACAAAGGCAAGGCGAGGCAAAGTTTTGGCTGCTATGAAATGATTTTAAGTCTTGGAGTTACTTTTCCTATGGGCAAAAGGGAAAAGTAATTGGTAAGATACAGCACCCTATTTCAGCATTTTCTTTAAAATGGTACTACCCATCCATTGCAATTTTATTTGTAATGGATGGGTATTTTTTTCTGTGCTATCAAACCCTAATTGAAGAACCAGAGCAACAAATAGTTCAATTCAACGTTTGCTAATGTCCATCATAACAACAACCACCCATGCGCCCATCAATCAATATTGTTTGGTTTAGAAGAGACTTAAGGCTCAATGATAATGCAGCATTGTATCATGCACTCAAGGGTTCCTTGCCCGTGCTACCTATTTTTATTTTTGATACCAACATCCTTACTAAGCTAGATAACCCAAAAGATGCAAGGGTAAGTTTTATCCATCAAGCCATTATGGGTATGCAAGGGCAATTGATGGCAATGGGTAGCTCAATGGAAGTGTTTTATGGTACACCTATTGAAGTGTTTAAAATTCTTAATGAGCAATACCAGATATCCCAAGTGTTTACCAACCATGACTTTGAAAAATATGCACTAGAGCGTGATGCACAAATACAGCAATATTTGCAGAAAAAGGAAGCCACCTTTCATACGTATAAAGACCATGTAATTTTTGAAAAAAGCGAAGTGGTAAAAGACGATTGCAAGCCTTATACCGTATTTACGCCGTACAGCAAAAAATGGAAAGTGGCCCTTAACGATTTTTACCTAAAGCCATACCCAGTAGAAAATTATTTCGATAGATTTTATAGGCAACCGCCTGTACCAATACCCACATTGGCGCAAATGGGTTTTGAACAAACAGGCATTCCGTTTCCATCCTCCAATTTGGATACCGCATTGGCCAAAGCCTACCAACAGCAGCGTGACTTTCCTGCTGTAAGAGGTACTTCGCATTTGGGCATTCATCTTCGTTTTGGTACCATCAGCATTAGGAAACTAGCCACTACTGCAAGACAACTCAGCGAAACATACCTCAACGAATTGATTTGGAGAGATTTTTATCACAGCATCCTTTGGCACTTCCCCCATGTACGTGAAGGAGCTGCTTTTAGAAAAGAGTATGAACAAATAGCCTGGTTAAATGATGAGTCTGCTTTTGAAAAATGGTGTGCCGGAAAAACAGGCTATCCGATTGTAGATGCTGGTATGCGCGAACTAAACGCCACAGGGTTTATGCACAACAGGGTAAGGATGATTGTAGCCTCTTTCCTCACCAAACATTTACTCATCGACTGGCGATGGGGTGAGCAATACTTCGCTAAACACTTACTAGATTTCGATTTTGCGGCCAATAATGGTGGTTGGCAATGGGCGGCAGGGTGTGGATGCGATGCAGCACCTTATTTCAGGGTATTCAATCCAACCCTCCAAACAGAAAAATTTGACAAGGACCTAAAATACATTCGTAAATGGGTGCCAGAACTGGATAGTTTCTCTTATCCTAAGCCCATCGTTCCCCATGATGTGGCCAGAAAAAGGGCTTTAGAAGTATATGGTAAGGCATTAAAGGGGTAATTTTTTGTTGGTAAGAAGGTATTATTTAATCACATTAGGAACATTGCTACCCAATTCCATATTAATTTGCCTATTATGTCGAGAGTTAGCAGCATTTTACTCAAGGTAGTAGTGGTGGTTTTTAGTTGTCTAATTGCCTGTAAAAGCAGGCAACCAATTGTTCAGCTTACCCAAACAAGGTACATACACGATACAGTTAGGACGATGATGCCCTATAAACCCAGTATTCCACCCCCTGTAAGTGCGTATATTGATACCCTTTTATATGCGGTGCATGAGGCAGGGTCGCCAAATTTCAACCTCCGAAAACCCAATTATGTAATTATCCACCATACTGCACAAGACAGTTGCGCCCAAACCTTTAAAACGTTTCAATTAGCACGTACACAAGTAAGCTCGCACTATGTAATCTGTAAGGATGGCAGTCTCCACCACTTGCTCAACGACTATTTACGTGCTTGGCACGCAGGCATCAGCAGATGGGGGAATAACACAGACATCAACTCCTCTTCCATAGGCATTGAGTTGGATAATAATGGTTCGGAACCTTTTAGCACACCCCAAATCAATACACTTTTACAGTTACTTGACACCCTAAAACGAGTACACAGCATCCCGACGGCTAATTTCATTGGCCACGGCGATGTGGCGCCCATCAGAAAAAACGACCCAAGTATTTTCTTTCCATGGAAGTTGCTTGCACAAAAAGGATTCGGGTTTTGGTATGATGACACACTCAGCTTCACCACCCCTGTAGATTCTGCTTTCAATGCTTTACATGCGCTACGCATTATTGGATATAGCATGAAAGATACCACCAAGGCTATCATCGCTTTCAAACGTCATTTTAGGCAGGACACTATGCCCGGAATGAGTGAATTTGATAAAAAAGTGCTGTACAATTTGTACAAGAAGTATTTCTGATTAGGATTTCTCCCATGGGAAATAATACTTACTGCCACTAATACACGAATTGCGACTAACGCTTGCTTCAAATAGTCGCATTCGCTTCAATGGCACGAATCGTTGGATCAATAATCATAAACAACGCTTTCTACCTATTTAGAAAAGTGACGATTTGCTATCATTTTTTTATCCTTTAGGACCTAATTATTTTAAGGATTATAACTCGGGCTGTATTAGTAGTCGAGTTAGCATGAATCAATTTGGGAGAAAAGAGTTACCAATAGGGTAGGGCTAAAAAAAGAATTGGCCCCGATGAAAATCGGAGCCGCAACCAAAACTAACTATTTAAAAAAGAAAATTATTCTAAGAGAAGGTATTGTATAACTGTATTTCAAACGTAATGCCAAAAAAGGAAAAGGCACATTTATTAACAGTTTATACTACTAGATGATGGCAATAATAAGAACGCTTCCTTAATGAACTTAAAAAATCTTCTTATAGGGAAGGTAGCATTTAGGATTTCAACCAAAAAAGCCCTTTAATTACCGAATTTTCAGGTAACGAAATGCTTAATTTTCATAGTCCCTTGGAAAGCAGTAGAGCGTTTATGTTAAAAATCCGATTGTTTTCGGGGTAAATGAGGCAAAGAGAATAACAGGGTGCTGATTCTTTAAAATTCAAAAGCGTTTATTTGAGCCACTTTAACAACTTGTTTATTCTAAGAATAGCCCCGTTAAGCTACTCCGAGAGTTATATTTGTAATTCTTTAAACCCATATATTATTTTAGAATGGCAACAATAGGTAAGGGAAGTTTGAAAAGAAGTAAACCAAATTATATTTTTAGTACAATAGGAGTGGCTTTGGTATTATTTATTATGGGAATCATGGGCTGGTTCTTTTTAAATATCAATCAAGCAGGAAATCTGTTAAAGGAGGACATTCGGTTTAGTGCCTATCTGCGCACATTGAATAAAGACAGTATCAACCAAATACAGCAGTTTATTGCCCAACAGCCTTATGCCAAAGGGGTAACTTATGTAAACAAGGAAAGTGCAAAGCAGATTTGGAATAAAGAAAACAATGAGGATTGGGCTAAAATACTCGATGTTAATCCCCTTCCAGAAAGCATAGATTTTTATGCAAAGGCAGAATTTGTAAATAAAGACAGCCTTCAAACTATTTCAAATGCCATTATGGCGAGGTATAGCAATCAGATTACCGACTTACAGTATCCAAAAAACCTTGTGTCTAACCTAGATGAAAAAGCAAAAGTGTATGGGTTGGCATTTTTGGTTATCTCTTTCATTTTATGTGCGGTGGTTATTTTCAGTATTGACAATACCATTCGTTTGGCCATGTTTAGCAATCGGTTTTTAATAAAGACCATGCAAATGGTAGGTGCTACTAGAGGATTCATAGCCAAACCAATGGACATAAAAGCAATCATCAATGGATGTATCAGCGGGGTAATTGCTTGTGCATTGTTGTTTTCATTAATCCAATGGGTAGAAAACCAAATACCAGAAATCAGAGCCATAAACGATACCAAACAAACCTTACTACTCTTTGCTGGATTAACCGTGATGGGTATAGCCATTTCTCTGTATAGCACCCACAGAAGTGTAATTAAGTACCTAAAAATGAAACTAGACGACCTTTATTAGTAGAGTAGTTTATTGTTTTAAAAGGTTCTGATTTAATGACTATTCCGATGTTACTTACCCCCTTTTTTTATAAAACGATTATGCAATAGTTGATTGCTATTGGCATGATTAGATTGCAATCCTTTACCTTAGCGGCGTTAAAAAGAATTTTCTTTTTGCTTTTATTTAAAATTTATTGTCATGATTAAAGTTGCAATTAATGGTTTTGGGCGTATTGGTCGCTTGGTTTATCGTCAAATTTTTAATACTGATGGAATTGAGGTAGTTGCTATCAACGACCTAACCAGTCCAAAAGTATTAGCGCATCTATTAAAATATGATAGCGCACAAGGCGGTTTTGGTCAAGAAGTTACTTATACAGATAGTTCAATTATCGTAAACGGCCATGAAGTTAAAATCTACGCTCAAAGAGACCCAGCACAAATTCCTTGGGGCGCACACGGCGTAGATGTTGTGATTGAAAGCACTGGTTTTTTTACAGACAAAGCAAAAGCCGAAGCACACATTACTGCTGGTGCTAAGCGTGTTGTTATTTCTGCACCAGCTACTGGTGAAATGAAAACAATTGTGTTCAATGTAAACCACGGCATATTAGATGGAACAGAAACCGTAATTAGTTGTGCATCTTGCACTACTAACTGTTTAGCTCCAATGGCAAAAGCATTAAACGATGCTTTTAGTATTGAAGCAGGTAGCATGACTACCATCCATGCTTACACAAACGATCAGAACACGCTAGATGCACCACATGCCAAAGGCGATTTAAGAAGAGCAAGAGCTGCTGCAGCTAACATTGTTCCTAACAGCACTGGTGCTGCAAAGGCTATTGGTTTAGTACTTCCTGAATTAAAAGGTAAATTGGATGGAAGTGCACAAAGAGTTCCTACCATTACTGGTTCTGTTACTGAGTTAACCGCCATCGTAGCCAAGAAAACTACTGTGGATGAAATAAACGCCACTATGAAAGCTGCAAGCAGCGAAAGTTTTGGTTATACCGAAGATGAAATTGTAAGCAGTGACGTAATTGGTAGTTCTTTCGGTTCCTTATTTGATGCTACTCAAACAAAAGTTATTTCAGTTGGCGATCACCAATTAGTAAAAGTGGTTAGTTGGTACGACAATGAAATGAGTTATGTAAGTCAATTGGTACGTACTGTTAAATATTTCGCAGGTCTAATTGCTTAAATAAAAACGCCTCATTGATTAAAAGAATCAGTGAAATAAATTTAATGCCATTGCCCCCTCTAGCCAACGAAATCGGGGGTAATGGCATTTTTATTTTCTAGTCAATACTGTTTCTTCAAATTCTTCCTTTACTAAAGCGGTTTTATTGCTCTTTAGCTTATGAAATGCTAATAAAGTATTGAAACAACCGAATGCCTCTGCTCTTTTTCTATATTTCAAGACCAGAGAATTTTTAAAAATCAAAAAAGCGAATTAATACGCATGGATAGCACTACACTCATTGGATATATTGCTGCATTTTGTACCACTATTTCATTTTTGCCACAAGCTTTTCAAACAATCAAAACAAAAAATACAGAAGGCATTTCATTAACGATGTATTCCATTTTTACTTTTGGAACAATCATGTGGCTTGTTTTTGGTCTAATGAGTAATAGTTATCCAATAATCTTTGCCAATATTATTACCATCGCTTTGTCATTGGTAATACTGGTTTATAAGATTAAATACAAATAGGCATTAGGCTAGGTAGTTGGAAAGCAGCGATTTATTTTTTTATTACACTATCAATAGCTAACAAGTCTAAAACGCTAGACTTGTACTTAAACCCTTAGGTATCTTTTTGCTTGATTTAAGTTCAAAGACTTACTTTGGCTACATAACAACTGATTGTTTGTAGTAGATATGTGTGGAATAGCTGGAATAATTTCTTCTCACCCCCCCTTGGTTCAACCTGCTAGGGTGAAAATAATGACCGATACGCTTGCTCATCGCGGACCTGATGGGGAAGGATATTGGATAAATGAAGCTCAAACAGTTTGTTTAGGACACCGTAGGTTGGCTATAATAGATACCAGCAAAGCCGCCGCACAGCCCTTTCATTATTTACATTACACGCTCACGTTCAATGGAGAGATTTATAATTATCTCGAATTAAAAGCTACTTTAAGGGAGTTGGGCTACCTGTTTACCACTAATTCTGACACTGAGGTAATTCCTGCTGCATACGATTATTGGGGTATTGCTTTTTTGCAACAACTAGATGGAATGTTTGCCTTTGCCTTATACGACCATAAACTCGGCCAAACTATTATTGCTAGAGATCGCTTTGGGGAGAAACCGCTGTATTATTATGCAGCTTACTTACAAAGGGGCAAGTTTGAGCAATTCATTTTTGCCAGTGAAATGAAGGCACTCTGGGCAATTGGGGTAACTAAGCAACGTAATGGCACCATGATGCTTAACTACTTAACACTCGGGTACACCCAAAATCCAATAAAAGCAACCCAAACTTTTTTTAATCAAATCCTTTCATTGCCAGCGGGTCATTATTTGATTTTAGACGCTAGTAATACCAAAGTGACCTTGAAACGTTGGTACAGCCTATTGAGTGATAGTACCAATACACAATTTAAACGCTCATTAGGAAATGAACAAGCAGATATTGAGACCTTTTCAACCTTATTGTCTTCTTCTATTAAAAGGCGGTTGCGCAGTGATGTTCCGTTAGGGATGTCATTGAGTGGAGGGTTGGACAGTTCTGCTATTTTGGGCAATTTGATGAATCAACATGTTAATCGGCTTCATTGTTTTTCGGCGGTATTTCCTGGGTTTAGTAAAGATGAGTCAGCATTCATTCACCAGCTATCCAACCATTTTTCTGATAAAGCATTACACCATCATTTTTTAACGCCTACTGCTGAAAACTGGATAGATCAATGGCAAAAATTCATGTACCACCAAGAGGAACCCATACAAAGTAGCAGTGTTTTTACACAGTATATGGTGTATCAATTGGCCAAGCGTGAAGGGATAACTGTTTTACTAGACGGTCAAGGTGCAGATGAAATATTGGGAGGCTATCAAAAGTATATGCCTTGGTTTTTGCAGCAATTACTAAGAGAAAGAAAGTATCGTTTGTTTCTAAAGGAGAAAAAATTACTCAAAGCCAATGAGTTTTTAACCAAATGGAATATCAAAAACTTGGCTGCTGCATATTTTCCTTCTAAAGCCGCTAAGCAGTTACAACAAAATGCTAGGAAGGCTCAAAATGGAAGTGCTTTTATCAATAGGGACTTTTTTCAGCAGTATCAAAACAATGACACATTGACAAAGCCTGTTATTAAAGAACTGGACGACATTCTTTTTTACAATACAAATACACAGGGCTTACAAGAATTGTTACGCTATGCCGACAGAAACTCAATGGCACACAGCAGGGAAGTGCGACTACCATTTTTAGACCATCGATTGGTAGCATTTATTTTCTCTTTGCCAGCAGAAATGAAAATTAAAGATGGATTTACCAAATGGATACTTAGAAAAAGCGTAGAGCCTTATTTGCCCACATCAATAATATGGCGGCGCGGGAAAATTGGGTACGAACCACCCCAACAACAGTGGATGGAAAAACCCATTGCCAAGGAATTAATTATGGAAAGCCGACGAAAATTGGTTGACAATAAAGTACTCACTTCACAAGTAATGCAAAGTCCCATTCAATTTTCAAGTGCACATTCTGCCGAAAATGCGGATTGGAAATACATCAGTGCTGCTGCAATCTTGTAGAATGGCGTAAAACAGAGAAGTAGTAATCAACAAAAGGTTGTTGATTTCAAAATGACTGTGCTACAATGATGTTATACTTGATGAACGTGTAGGAAAGTAGTGACACAAAAAGTGATTGTAAGAAGTGGTGTAAAAAAAAGTACCAATTCTTTAAAATAAAGCGTTGCAATTACAGTAAGTTATGATTAACTTCGTCCCACTCTCTTAAAAACTAAGACCGAAATTACCTTTTAACCCTTGTAAAATGGTTCAAACAGTTTTGAGAACTAACTGACTTTAAAATAACTCCCTGGTGATAGGGAAAAATTAGTAGATACCATTTATAATGACCAGTGCCAAAAAAAACACGGCCAACGCCGCTTCGAAGAAAGTAAGAACTTCTCCAAAAAAGATTGCTGATGAAAACATCATCATTAAAGAGTTGACCAATGCAGATGGATCCAAACCGGATATTTATGCGGGATTGAAAAAATACTTTGGGTTTACTGAATTCAAAGGAACGCAAGAGGAAAGCATCAATAGCTTGCTAGATGGGCATGATACTTTTGTAATTATGCCTACAGGTGGTGGTAAAAGTTTGTGTTACCAATTGCCAGCATTGTTGTTGGAGGGTTGTGCCATTATCGTTTCGCCACTTATTGCGTTGATGAAAAATCAAGTGGATTTAGTGAGGGGATATAGTGAACAAGACAATATTGCCCACTTTTTAAACTCGTCGCTCAATAAAGCACAAATTACCACAGTTAAAGGTGATTTATTAGCGGGTAAAACCAAGTTGCTTTATGTGGCACCTGAAACACTTACTAAGCAAGAAAATTTAGATTTTTTTAGTGACCTTACCATTTCATTCTTTGCCGTTGATGAAGCGCATTGTATTAGCGAATGGGGGCATGATTTCCGACCAGAGTATCGGCGATTAAGGGAAATGATGGATATCATTAACCCAATTATTCCGGTAATTGCACTTACCGCTACTGCCACACCAAAAGTGCGCAGCGACATTGAGAAAAACTTAGGACTGCGCAAACCAAACATTTTCATTTCTTCCTTTAATAGAGCTAATCTTTACTACGAGATTCAACCTAAACTACAAAAGGAGCAAACGGTAAAAAGTATTGTGAAGTTTATTACCCAACACAAGGGTAAAAGCGGTATCATCTATACTTTAAACAGAAAAACAACCGAAGAACTAGCAGAATTATTGTCTGCCAATAATATAAAAGCGGTGGCCTATCATGCTGGGCTAGATCAAAAATTGCGTGCGGAAAGGCAAGACCAATTCTTGAATGAAGATGTTCATGTAATTGTTGCAACGATTGCCTTCGGTATGGGGATTGACAAGCCAGATATTCGCTTTGTTATTCACTACAACATTCCAAAGTCTATTGAGAATTATTACCAAGAAACAGGTAGGGCAGGTAGAGATGGATTGGAAGGTATTTGCTTGTTGTACTATGCACACAAAGATGTAGCCAAGCTAGAACACTTAATGCGCGATAAGCCCCTAAGCGAGCGTGAAGTAGGTGCACAATTGATTGACGAAACGGTTGCTTACGCAGAAAGCAGCGTGTGCAGAAGAAAAGTGCTACTGCATTATTTTGGGGAAGATTGGGGCAATAAAAACTGCGGCAATTGCGATAATTGTAAACACCCTAAAGAAAAAATTGAAGCTAAGAATGAAGTTGTAAAAGTAATTAAGGTGATAAAAGCCCTTGACGAACGGTTTACAACAGATTATACGGTGAACATGATAATGGGTAAACCTACCCCACAAATTACCATGTACCGCCACGAAAAATTAGCCGAATTTGGCATTGGAAAGGATAAGGAATCCCACCTCTGGAACAGCCTCATTAGGCAGATGTTGCTGGAAAATCTCATCAGGAAGGATATTGAAGAATATGGATTGCTGAAAATGACAGAGAAAGGGGAGCAGTACTTGCTTAAACCCACCACCTTTAAAATTGTGATGAACAACATTTTTGAAGACGAGGACGGCGATGATGAAGAAGGTTCCGATAATACACCCGCCCAAGCAGCTTCGGCAGCAGATGAGAAATTATTTGAAATGCTTAAGGAACTTCGATTGAAAGAAGCCAAGAAAAAATCGTTGCCTCCTTTTGTTATTTTCTTGGAAAACTCTTTACAAGACATGAGTACCATGTACCCAACAACCTTGCTTGAGTTGGAGAAATGTCAGGGTGTGAGTAAAGGAAAGGCTTTGAAATATGGCAAACCTTTCGTGGAGTTAATTGGTAAATATGTAGAGGAAAACAACATTGTTAAACCCGATGATTTTGTGATGAAAACCGTTGCTAACAAATCGAGCAACAAGATTTACATCATTCAAAATATTGACAAAAAAATTCCTTTAGAAACCATTGCTAAAAACAAAAGTCTGCAACTGAGAGAGTTATTAGAGGAAATGGAAACCATCGCTGCTAGTGGCACTAAACTAAACCTAGATTATGCCATTGACGACTGGTTAGACGAATACGATCAGGAAGATATTATTGAGTACTTTAAAAGCTGCGAAACCTCTTCGCTGGAAGTAGCCCAAAAGGAATTGAGCGACAACGACTATACACTTGAACAGTTGAAAATAATGCGGATTAAGTTTTTAAGCGTTTACGGCAACTAAGTAATTGGTAAACAATGCGCATCGTATTTCACTGGGAGCTTTTGAAATAATAACAGTTACAACCATTAAATTAAAAAGAGCGAATGTCTATTTTAGGCATTCGCTCTTTTTATTTGTACCATAAATACACATCCTTGCGGCTTGTTGTCTGCAACATGGATGGTGCCTGAATGCTGCTCAACAATCTTTTTGCAGAGATATAAGCCCAAGCCAGTGCCCTTTGTATTTCTAGTGTTTTCATCGCCCATACGGTAAAACTTTTCGAACACTTGTTTCTTGGCCACATCAGGAATTCCAGCCCCGTTATCGGCAACCTGAAAGTTAATTTGTTGTAGGGTGCAATCCACCACCACTTCTATTATGGTGTCTTTGGGCGAATATTTTATGGCATTTTCCAGAAGGTTGTTCACCAGCATGGTTAACAACAGCTCTTCGCCCATAATCAACGTGTTGTCTGCAAGGTTGTGTTCAATCATTCTTTTAGGAAATCGGGTTTGAAACTCTTGAACACACTTTAAAACAATGGCGCTAAAATCAACTTGTGTTTGTTCTTTTTTATACCCCCCCTTGTCTAATTGAGCCGCCAGTAAAATATTGTTACAAAGCGAATTGAGCCTATTTGTTTCAAAGATGGTGTTCTGAATTAGTTTTTGCTCGGTGGCGGGTTCTAATTTTCGTTTCTGTAGTGTTTCTAGGTTGAGTAATGCTACGGAAATGGGCGTTTTAAGCTCGTGGGTAATGGCCATCATAAAGTTTTGTTGCTGCTGCGAAATGAGCAACTGTTTTCGCGCAGCTCGAAAAACGAACACGGCACCAATTACTATAAGCACCAAAAAGGTAAAGCCCTCGCCCACATATTGCGCCACTTTCCGTTTCTTGGCCAGTAATATTTGGTTGATTTTAAGGCCGTACTGTGGATCTTGCTTACTCACTTCTCCCATTCTAAGGGCAGTCATGATATTGTTTTGTTGCTGTAGCGAAATAAACCACCAGATTAAAGCAGCCAGCATGTAGGTTAGTAAAATCCAATAAACGAAGGTTACTAACCTCAATTTTTTTTTCATGCCATTCATTAAGTTAGTGGTAAGTTGTAAGTTGTTAGTGGTAAGTTGTTAGTTGTTAGTGGTAAGTGGTAAGTTGTAAGTGTTAAGTAGTAGGTTGTAGGTGGTTGGTGGTAAGTAGAAAGGGTGCATAAAAGTTTTTCGTTTTGCCCCTCGCCTTCGGAGAGGGGTTGGGGGTGAGGTTTAACTAATAACTGCGAAAAACTTTTATGCACACAGGAGAAAAGCCTATTGAAAAACGGATTCATCACTGCATTTAGGTGCGTATATTTCTAAGAAGCTACTTTTTCCACCCGTATGCCCGCACTAAGCACCGACTTTAGTGGATTTTCACGCATGGTGTGTTCTATGGTAAAATGGTATTGACCCATTTTAAGTTTTACGGGCGATTGGGTAATTCTAATTCGGTGAGTAAAAATATCATCTACCCCTTGGCCAAGCCAACCTTTATTGCTTTGTGCCAATATCAATTCAAGCTGTTGTTTTACCGGGGCGGTGTTGGGGGCTTGCGTAGTTACATTCACCCACAAATTATTGTAGTGGTAGGCATCTTCATGCCTAATAACGATATATATATTGTACAACGAATTAGTATCGCTTACCGTAAAGCTGCTATTAGCTTTGTTGCTGGTACTCCATTCAAAAGAAGGAAAGTTTTCATTTTGTTCCACCACGCCGAGGGTATTGCAACCCATCATGCCCAAACACAACAAAAACGAAAGACAAAAAAATCTACGCACGTTCATTATTTTTTTCAAAGATAAGCCCACCACTTAATCCTGATAACGGTAATTGAGAAAGTGGGTTGTTATGGCCGAGGGAAGTAGCGCAAAGGAATAAGGCATTTTTGCAACAATCTAATGCGTACTGAAGGGAGGTTGCTAGTATAGAGAGAGCGTTTGTTGCGGCCAATGTTTCCTAGTTATATAACTGGTGCGATATTACCACCCGCCCTTCGGGCACCCCTCGAGAGGGGAATTGTCCACCTAGTATTTAGAAACCGCCTTTTCCACAAAGAAGCTATATAGTAGTCACCAAAAAATGTACTGCTTGGTAGAAAAAATCAACCATAAAAAAAGCTCGAACAGACAACAGTAGCAGTCCATTCGAGCTTTAAAAAAAATTTTTTATTGAGGTATTAACCAATTATTCCACCATCTGTAAAAGCACTCCAAGGACCGGTTGACCCATCGGTTCTGCGCCAGCGAGCAAAATAGTGGGCGGTTTTGCCGCGGTATGCCTCTGGAAAAAGTACATCCCTACCACTTGAAGAAATAAATTCATAGCCTGTAAATTCTTCTGAGCTAACAGGAGGAGGAGTGCCTGTTTCTACTATTTTATAACGCAATTCGCAAAAAGCAACCCCTTTTGGTTTAGCCTTGCTGGCGGTAGCTATAGAATCGCGAAAAACAATGCTGTGGGCTAATGAACCATTGATACGAACTTGAATTACTGGATGCCCTTTTGACACGCTTTTGGTGGAAGAAGCTGGTTTTCTGGTTTTTATACCAATTGTTCCTTTTTTATCATCGGCAATGGTGGGTTTGTTGAGTAAATACTGTTCTATAATGTTTTTAATCTCGGTTTCATATTCTTTCCTCACCGTATCCCGAGTAATTTTATTGGCCTTGCTAGCGGTGTACTCGTCCGCTTGCAATTTGTAAGCCGGTGCCCATTTGTTGCGCAGTGCGGTTAATTTGGTTACTGTGGTTGCGGGGATGCCCCAATCAGCAGCATTTTTGGTAATTAAATCGCTAAACGATTCTTGGTAAACATCAAATTGATTAACACTTGTTGGGATACGATACTGTTCCATAAAAATTGCTTTTAAACGTTCTTTATTAATTTTTCAAGAGCGAAAGTAAAAAGAATTTTGATTTACGCAATCGATGTCAACATGAAAATTATTTAGTAAAATGTTAAAACTTAAAAGTATTCGCCTTTTAGCTTCTTTCAGTTTATAAAACGACTGTAAAAGCTACAAAGAAAAACTCCGTACACGTGTAAACGACCTCCGTACACATGTAAACGACCTCAATACACATGTAAACGACCTCAATACACATGTAAACGACCTCCGTACACATGTAAACGACCTCCGTACACATGTAAACGACCTCCGTACACGTGTAAACGACCTCCGTACACATGTAAACGACCTCCGTACACATGTAAATGACCTCCTTACACGTGTAAACGACCTCCGTACACGTGTAAACGACTCTGATTGAGCTTAATGCGACATTCTATAACCTAGCCGCTGCTAATTAGGGAGCAGTTCTGGTATATTAAGGAATAAGCGGTGGTGCATTTAAGTTTACTTTGCCACTTGATTTTATGCGTACTTATACTGCCTTATGAATTTATTGGAACGAATGGTTTAATGCTTACATGGTGGTATAAAGTGCTGGCAACTCCTGCTATAAGGCGTAAATCAGCTTACCTACTAGGCTAGAAATAGCAAAAACAGTGGCCAATTTTTTTTACATTAAAACCAAGACTTACTAAAAAAAAGACAATGAATAGCATTTCGCAAAGGGCTGAACTACAAGCCAAGATTTGGAAAATAGCCAACGATGTTCGTGGCTCGGTGGATGGGTGGGACTTTAAGCATTTTGTTTTGGGGGCGCTGTTCTACCGGTTTATTAGCGAAAACTTTACCAGTTATATCGAAGGGGGCGATACGGAAGTGCAATACCCCCTCCTTCCAGACGACGTAATTACCCCAGAAATAAAAGAAGATGCCATAAAAACAAAGGGCTATTTTATTTACCCCAGCCAACTGTTTGTAAACGTGGCTAAAAAAGCCAATACCAACCCCAACCTCAACACCGACCTAAAGGCTATTTTCGATGCCATCGAAAGTTCGGCAAATGGCTATCCTTCGGAAAAGGATATTAAGGGGTTGTTTGCCGATTTTGATACAACTAGCTCCCGATTGGGCAATACGGTGGAAAACAAGAACAGCCGTTTGGCGGCTGTGCTAAAGGGGGTGGAAGAACTGAATTTTGGTGGTTTTGAAGATAGCCAGATTGATTTGTTTGGCGATGCGTACGAATTTTTGATTTCTAATTATGCTGCCAATGCGGGCAAATCGGGTGGTGAGTTTTTTACACCGCAGCACGTGTCTAAGCTGATTGCCCAATTGGCGATGCACAAGCAAACGACTGTAAACAAGATTTACGACCCTGCGGCAGGGTCGGGGTCGCTGTTGTTGCAGGCTAAAAAGCATTTTGACAATCATATAATAGAAGAAGGGTTTTACGGGCAGGAGATTAACCACACCACTTATAACCTAGCCAGGATGAACATGTTTTTGCACAATATTAATTATGACAAATTCAATATTGCGCTGGGTAATACACTGCTAGACCCTCATTTTGGGGAGGAGAAGCCTTTTGATGCAATAGTGTCTAATCCACCTTATTCGGTAAATTGGATTGGGGATGATGACCCTACCTTGATTAACGACGACCGTTTTGCGCCGGCGGGTGTGTTGGCACCTAAGTCAAAGGCCGATTTTGCTTTTGTGTTGCATGCGTTGAGCTATTTATCGCCAAAGGGTAGGGCGGCTATTGTTTGTTTTCCTGGCATTTTTTACCGTGGTGGGGCAGAGCAGAAGATAAGAAAGTATTTGGTGGATAACAACTTTGTAGAAACGGTTATTTCGCTTGCGCCTAATTTGTTTTTTGGCACTTCAATAGCAGTGACCCTGTTAGTGCTTTCTAAGCATAAGCCCGACACGAAGACGCAGTTTATAGACGCTAGCGGCGAAGAATTTTTTAAGAAAGCGACTAACAACAACTTACTTACGGAGGCACACATCGACAAGATTATGGAGCTTTTTGATAGTAAAGCAGATGTGGCACATGTGGCTGTGAGTATCGATAACACGAAGATTGCGGAGAATGATTATAACCTTTCGGTTAGTTCTTATGTGGCAGCGAAGGATAATCGGGAGCGGGTGGACATTGTGCAGTTGAATGCTGAAATTGCCAAAACCGTGGAGAAGATTAACGCCCTTCGATTAAGTATTGATGAAATTGTAAACGAGATTGAAGGATGAGTAGTTTAGATAGATTGTTGGAAGGGGTTGAGGTGGAGTGGAAGATGTTGGGGGAGGTTGCTGTTCGAACTAAGGGAACAAGCATAACTGCAGGCCAAATGAAAGAGTTGCATAAAGCAGGAACACCTTTGAAAATTTTTGCTGGCGGTAAAACAATAGCTTTCTTCAATTATGACGATATTCCTTCGAAAGACATTAACAGAGAGCCTTCTATCATTGTAAAATCTCGAGGTGTTATAGAATTTGAATATTATGATAAGCCTTTTTCTCATAAAAATGAGATGTGGTCATACCATTCAAAGGATGAAAATCTAAACATAAAGTTTGTATATTATTTTCTAAAGATTCAGGAATCCTATTTTCAGAATATTGCTGGCAGAATGCAAATGCCACAAATTTCAATTCCTGATACTGATAAGTTTAAAATTCCCATACCACCCCTACCAGTTCAAAAAGAAATTGTTCGGATATTGGATAGTTTTACGGAGCTTACAGCAGAGCTTACAGCAGAGCTTACAGCAGAGCTTACCGCACGTAAAAAGCAGTATGTATATTATCGGGAGCAGTTGTTGGGGTTTGGATGTCTGAACCTTGATTCTCCGGATTTTAAGGATTCTAAAGATTCTCGAAATGGAGTGGAGTGGAAGCGTTTGGGGGATGAAAACATTGGTAAGTTTATTCGAGGTGGTGGATTACAGAAAAAAGACTTTACTGAAACAGGGGTAGGTTGTATTCATTATGGTCAAATTTATACTTACTACGGTACTTATACTATTTCCACAAAAACATTTGTATCGCAAGAATTTTCCAAGAAGGCTCGTATGGCACAACATGGAGATTTGGTTATAGCAACGACCAGTGAAAATGATGAAGATGTGTGTAAAGCAGTAGCATGGTTAGGAGATGAAGCAATAGCAATTAGTAGTGATGCTTGTTTTTATCAGCACAATTTGAATCCCAAATACGTTGCTTATTTTTTTCAGACAGAACATTTTCAACAACAAAAAAGACCTTTCATTACAGGAACTAAGGTTAGACGTGTAAATGCAGATGATTTAGCTAAAATACTTATTCCAGTCCCATCTTTAGAAGAACAAGCACGGATAGTTTCTATACTTGATAAATTTGATGTGCTTACTACTTCCATTAGTGAAGGGTTGCCGCGGGAGATTGAGTTGCGAAAGAAGCAGTATGAATATTATAGGGAGAAGCTGTTGACATTTGTCTGAGCCTTGATTACAATAAGATTTCTAGGATTTCCAGGATTAAAGGTTAAAAGATAAAAAGATTAATAAGCTAAGTAGATTAAAAAATCCTGATAATCTTATTAATCTTGCAAAAATCTTGGTTCCGACATTTGTCTGCACCACGATTACAATAAGATTTACAGGATTACCAAGATTAAAGAAAAAGAAGACTAAGAAGATTAAAAAATCCTGATAATCTTTTTAATCTTGCAAAAAATCAAGGTTCCGACATTAATGGTCTGCACCACGATTACAATAAGATTTACAGGATTACCAAGATTAAAGGTTAAAAGACTAGAGGACTAAGAAGATTAAG